>CALIRX010000038.1 GCA_938042055.1 uncultured Candidatus Saccharibacteria bacterium | reverse complement strand
TTGCGGTGACAATGAAGAAATATCAGGTCTAGTAACTGGCTGCGGCGCTGCTGGAGTTGGTTGAGGTGCTGGAGTGACTGGCTCATATGTATGAGCTGGTTGTGAAACCGGCACTGGATTTGTGCCGACTCCCGGAAGGTCTCCCAAGGTTTCGTGAACTGCTCTCACAACGTCCTCTATTCCCACCTGAGACTTCACCAAGTATTTATCAGCGCCAAGTTGCTCGCCGCGTTTTCGCTGATCTTCTGATGACAGTGCGGTCATGATAATCACCTTAACATCTTTTGTTTCTGTCGTCGAGCGTAAAATGTCCAACATATCAAATCCGGAAATCTTCGGCATCATCACGTCGCTTAAAATTAATCGCGGACGTTCTTTAATTGCCATGGCTAGAGCTTCTTCTCCGTCGCCCGCCGAAACGATATCGTAGCCCTCCGCCAAAAGTCGTACACCGTAAATTTCGCGTAAACTTTTGTCGTCCTCAACCAATAAAATTTTTGTCATATGTTTATACTATACTGAAGTTTTGACAAAAAATCCATAGTTCTTATGGCTATTATTCGCGACCAGGTATGGACAATTGCTGGCGTTTTCTTCGCAATTCTTCCTCAATTTCAGCCAGCGTTGGCTCGGAAGAATTTCTGGCTGGTTGTGGAATTTCTGGCTGGACTACTGGAGTGGTCGGTGTGGCTGGAGCTGGATTTTCTGGAGTTGCGATTGCGGCTGGATTTGAATCGACAATCTCGCTATTATTTTCAGTTGCGACATCTTCCGTCTTCTCTTCTGTGGCAATTTCAATTTTTTCTGGTGAGAGAGAATCTGGCGTTGGATCTTCAGGTTTTTCAACTTCCGCAGATTCCAAACGTTGTTTTGCGTCCGAACTACTCATGCGAGGAATTTCCAAATAGAAAGTACTTCCCTCTTTATACTTGCTTTCAACTCGCAAGTTTCCAGACATCGTCTCGGCTAAGCGGCGACTCAAATATAGCCCCAAGCCAGTTCCGCCAATTTCTCGCGTGTCAGAATTGTCCACCCGATAAAATTTCTGGAATAAATGCGGAATATCTTCGGCGGGAATGCCAATACCGCTGTCTTTTACGCTTATGGAAATCTGCTTATCGTCGCCGGTAACATTGACGACAACTTCGCCCGACGGCGTGTATTTGATGGCATTCTCAATTAAATTACTGACGACTTCCCGAAAATGGTCAGGATCAATATTAGCATAAAAAATCGGTTGCAATGACTTCTCCTTGCCCTCGTCAATTATGTCTGGCATGAAGATATAATTGAGCTGCTTTTCGCTAGCTTTCGCCTCCAAACCATCAAAAATATCCTTCAAAAATTCGTTTACGTTGATGATCTTAGGGTTATTTTTCATTCGCCCGTCTTCAACTTTGCTAATATCAAGGAGATCTTGGAACAATCGTCCCAGATGCTGGGCTGACTCGTGAGCTTTGGTGATGAAATCTCGCGCCTTTTCGTCAATATGTGCGGTGGCAGGATTTAACGCCAGACCCAAATAGCCCTCAATTGACGCAACTGGCGTGCGCATCTCGTGGCTGGCGGTGGAAATAAACTCGGCTTGCTCGCGTTCCTCGGCTTTTTCTTTGGTGATGTCGCGGAAAACTACGATGATTCCTTCGCCGTCCGTGCCGACTGGAGAGCTGACGATTGACACTAAAATGCGTTTTTCAGAGCTGGTCAATAGGAATAATTTGTCGTTATGTGTTGGCTGATTTTTTGATAAAGATTGGGAAATTGGATTCTCGAGGTCCTCTACGTCTTTTCCGTCTGAAGTGACGAGTTTTAAGACGCTTTTCCAGTTAAGTCCGAGCGCGTCGCCTTGGTCCCAGCCGATGATTTGTTGGGCGGATGGATTTATCAGTTCGATGTTGCCGTCTTTGGAAATAGCTAAAACGCCGTCGTCGATGGCATTAATCACCACATCAGACTTACTTTCAACGGCGGAAAGTTTATTTTCCAAGCTGGATGTGTTGTCGTCAGTTTTTTGGCGGCGAATCCATAGAATAAGGCTGAAAATCAAAGGTAAAAATCCGAAGAATAGGTAGCCGATGATGAATTGTATGTTTATTCCCTGTTGAACGCTGGTGGCTATAATCTGTAAAATAACCAAAAGCCCCATTATTCCTGAGATTATTGCGCCGAAAAATCCTGCGAAAATTGCCACGATAATCCACATAACTAAGAATGGCGAAACAACTCCGCCGCTGGTAATTATGGTGGTTGCGGCGACGGCGACGGTTAACAAATATACAAAAATTCCGATTTCAGTTTCGTGTTTTCTGGGAAGCCAAAAACATAAAATCAGCACAATTAAACTACCGATTCCTGCCACGCCAGCCGCCAAATCTGAGACCGATAATCCGATTGGCAATTGATAACCGGTCGGTATAAATCGCGCCCATGCATATAAAAGAATAATTGTAAAACAGCTCAGTAGTGCCACTTCACACAATCTTCTTAGCCAAAATCTGGAAATTATGTGAGGCTTAAAGTAAATCCTGCCCTTTTTCATAGTTTTATTATGGCGAATTTTCAGAAAAATCTCAAGAGTTATGTGGTATAGTAATTGCATGAATAATGATTTGGATCGGAATCAAAATAATAATCTCACAAATAATGAATTGCCCACCCTGCCTAATGCTGAAAATGTAAAAGATCAACAAACTCCTATGGAATCCTCAGTAGCCATGGGTCCTTCGTTTGATAAGAGTATGGATAAGAATAAAGCATTTAAGTATGCAGTATTTTATGTGATTATTTCTGTGATTGCGATATTTGCGGGGGTTTATATTTTTGTACAGGGGCTAAGTAACCGTGGTAATAATTTTGGGAATTATATTGCTTTCTTAGTGGCTGAACTTTTGGTCATTGGCGTTATATATAGATCTCTGCTTTTGGCTGAGTCTATGATCGTACAATATAAAAAAGGTCGCTACCATTTTATCAGCCAGGCGGTGAAGAATAGCCCCAAGGCTGCTCTTTATGCTGCAATAGTTGTAGTGGTATTCTTAACTTTACTTCTGACGCACGATAGACCTATAACAGTATTCACATTTCTCCTCTCTCCTATCGCTGCTTTTGCTTCCGCTCTGGAGATTACTAATGAAGAATCAGTGCGACGATATGCCATTAATATGTCGATTACTGATGGAAAAATAGAGAAAAAGCACGCTCTTTTATATACCATAATTTACATAATTCTCTGTCTTCTTGTGCTAATGTTTTTTGCTATTGTCTTATTTGATAGTCGTGATGCGCTACATGTTGGATTAGTGTCGCTCGTTGAGGCTATATTTCCTATTGCGGCTATGATCATAGGGATATTTATCTGTATTTCGATTTATTGGTATAAATCTGGACGATATTGGATTGCGGATTATCTAGTGAAAAACGGCAAAGTAGTTAACTTATTTTTTACAACTATGATTTTTTACACGATTACGCCTTTTTTGTATATGTCAGCTGATGCGGAAGATAGATATTCAATAATATGGCTTCCTGTATCTTTGACGTTCTTGGTTTTAAAACTTGTCGTCTTAGTTAGTCCGCTGGTGGTGCTAGCGTATGTCTCTTGGATTACAGTGTCGTGCTATGTAGGAAGCCATCGCACAAATCCGCCCATCGAAGAGAGTATGGAAAAACGCCAGCCAGATTATACGGAGCATTACACTAATCAACCACTTTCATATAAGTGGATTAAGCCTATGATCATTGCCATTATTGCGACTATCGTCTTGCTTGCAATACTGATTCCTTTATTAATTGCGATAGGATAATAATTTGAAAATATAATAGTCAGGAGAATGACTCTATGAATAATGATCAATATAATAATCAAAACAATCTTACGGATAACGCGCCAATCGCTTCACCTGGAGCTAAAGATATGAAGAAGCAATTAATTTTTACGAAAGCTCCAGCTGCTGCAGAGCCCTTGTCTACTGTGAAAGCAGATAAAGAAAGGACCATCGGAATTACAATTGCTTTCGTGACGTTTTGTATTGCATTAGTAAGTGTAATGATAGAAGATGACCCTAATTCTAGGGATGTTATACTTAATGTTATCTATTATATCTTGCCTGAGTTTATACGTATTGCTTTTATAGTCTATAGCTTAGTGTTGTCGATTGTTATGATTAAAATGTGTATATTTAGGCAATATTGGGTAACAGATAGAGTTATGGGAGGGATGACAATTATTCCGTTGACATGTATAGGGATTGCTCTGATGTTCGCATTGATTTACTTTATCTACAATATACAATATACTATACTTGCACTTGGTGGCGCCGTGATGGTTTCTTCGGTTGTGTTTGTTGCTTTACTTATTGTTGTGTCTGTAATTTACTTTTCTTGGGCTATACTGTCTTATTATAAAAAGTCGAAATCTAACATAGAGAAAAAGTAGACAAGCCTTCCCTTTCCATGGTATAATCCATGGAGTTATGGCCCTATCGTCTAGCGGTTAGGACACCAGGTTCTCATCCTGGCAACCCGGGTTCGATTCCCGGTGGGGTCACCAAAAATAGTTAACTTATTAAAAAACATCTATATGAAGGTGTTTTTTTTAATTTGTGAAGTAGCATGCTTCAATTCTCAATATTCTTCAACTTTTCGTATAGACACATACTACAAACCGTACGTAGATGGTCTAGTTGACGATCTGTATGGCCTCATAACTAGGGATGGCCTAGAGTTTATAAAGTAACAAATCCACCTCGTCCCATTCCTCAACCACTGTGGTCAAAGTATACATAGCGATGGTTTTTGCGTTGTCGTATATTTGTTTTGATGTAAGCTTCTTTAAATCTTTCAAGTTAAAGAGGCTGATGTTGTTGGATTCGCCGCTAGCTATATCATGTATCGGATTTTCCGAAGTAATAAACGCATAACTTATGTCCGTGTGATAATGCCCGCCACCAGCAGGATATGTGTGAATCGCGATCGGTTGAGGATGCAGTTTCACTCCAGGCAATGAAGCAAGTCTATTGTAACTCGGTTGCAACAGTTTCAGCTGGTTTTTGTCGTAGCCAGATTCTTCGGCTATTTCCCGTAAGACTGCTTGCCACGGTGTCTCGTCCAGCTCGACATGCCCACCAAACTGCAATAACCTGTTTAGCTTGCGGTGCTTATGTAAAATAATCCGAGGTTCAGCACCCTCTGTTATTTTCACGATATATCCGCTAACACATATATCGTGCTGACCAGGCTGGTTGTGTATATGGGGCATACTATAAATTTTACTTTAATTGTGGCGTGCGGTCAAAAGGATGCGCAAGGGTAGCCTTCAGGGTGAGTAGGTTATAAATTGCGCTATTTGACACAATGTAGCTACGCAGTTATTATTTTTAATAAAAGAGAGCTTTGCGCTATATCTTCGGATGGTGTCTCTGGGGATATTTGCTTGAAGAGTTCTTGACTGCTAAATATAAAGTAAACTCCAAAACGGGAGGCGACCATGAGTTGCTTTAGTGATGATACATTTTAATTGCCATGGCAAGAAGTTGTCTCGTGTTTTTGTGGGTGAGGAGTTGAAAAGCTTTTGGTAAGCTGACCCACAAGGGGCGTATATTTTCTCCTGGCTGAAGCTGTTGTTCTTGTCGAGGTACTGAACTATTAATAGACATAGCATAGTATGAAACCTCTTTTACTACGTGGCCATCACCTGTTGAGAATTCATATATTAGAGTATCAATAAATCCTAGGATCGTTGCGTGGTATCCAGTTTCCTCGAGTACCTCTCGCACTGCAGTGTCACGGCTATGTTCTCCGGGTTCTATAGAGCCTTTAGGGAAAGAATATTCCTTGGCTGGCTGTAGTGATTCGATTATAAGAACCTCATTATTTTTAACGATAACTCCTCCCGAACTATAATGGTGAATAATATTTTTTGAAGCCATGTGTATCTAAGTATAGCATAGGATTGTTAGTGTTTTCTTAAACACAGCATAAATTTCACGAGGTACTTTTAATAACTTATACTTAGGCGTTTATTCGGGCAATATTTTGACATTTGACCAAAAATCTGCTCTATTTACCTAGAGGTCATTATTAATACACATCTCTGGAGGGCATCTCCAGAGATATTTTATATCAGCCATTCTGCGCCAAATATACATTTACATCAATGGGAGGTAACCCTGACAAAAACTACTGTATCCAAAAATCAGTACGCCGATTCGCGCGATTTCATGACAAGCCTACTGTTTCGCAAATGGACGATTGCAATTATTCTTTCTCTTGGGGTTGAGACTAAGTGCTATTCTGTACTGCACCGCTTTCTTCCGGGGGTGATTCAAAAAGTGCTCACCGAGCACTTTAATCGACTAGAATGCGCCGGCATCGTCCGGCGCTTTTTTATCCGACGATTCCGCCGTTTACCATAAGGCATATTTTTGTAAGTGTCATTTCTTGGTGATATTTGAAGTAGTTCATCGTTAAAGATGGTGGGCGCTGCATATGAGACACCGTGGAAGTCCATAGAAGGACACTTTTTATTATTCTACGTTGATTTTCATGGGCGAATACGACCTTGATAGGTTTGTACGAGCTGTATAATTGGGCGGTACATGAAGTGAATGTGTATATGGACTTATCACTTGAGCATGCTTCTAGCAAAACTCCTTACTGAGTCAAATGTGTCATATTCATCTATTAAATTCTTCCTTGTCACCCATCTAACATCGTGAACTTCCTTATACTGTGCGGTAATCTTGTCAGAATCATCAGCCTCAAGAGCAAATACCATATCAAGATGAATATGTTCAACATCTTTCTTGCTTTTTGGTATAATTTGATACATCAAAGCGTACGGTCGTGGAATTTGCGCCTCTTTTATACCTTTTAGGGCTAGATCGTTTTCATCATCTTTTATCGGTATGGCCATTACGCCAGTTTCCTCGTAAACTTCGCGTATAGCTGCCTCATGCGGAACTTCGTTGTCTTCAATATGACCACCAGGGGGCAGCCACTTATTTAAGCCTTTATGATGGATAAGTAGCATTTTGGTACGGTTTTTATTAACAGTATATCCTGTTGCGGTAAAATGTTTTTTATGATCTTTAGTCTTTTTGAAAATTGCTTTCATTATACGTTTGCCTCCATACTTTTTACTGATTTGACTATTAACGCTAAGTCCTTTGTTTAGTGTGTTCGTGTCGCCGCTACAATCATTAAACACTTTTCTGCCATCAACATAGTCTACTATAGGCCAATTAAGTGCTTTTTTATTGATTTCAGCCATCTAGATAATTTTCCCAAATTTCCTGTAAGTCCCTGCTAAACCCCGGCAAAAGCTGCTCGTTTTCGGCGCGGTTTTTGATAAATTCGTAGTATTTTCGCTCTTTTTCGTGGATGTTGCCCGCAAAAAATAGCTTTAGAATTTCATCATTGCCTTGTATGTCTAGCTCTTTATATATACTGTGCAGTGAGTTACTCGCCGCGTGTGCATTCGCCAGCTGCTCAATAAAGCCGCGGTAGCATTTGTACGCCTGCCAATTTTCGCCGCGACGGCGGTGCTTGATGTAGCGCAACGAGCCCATCATCACGTCGAAATAATCGTGCTCGGCGCGTGGTTCTGTCCATTTTTTGAATTCAATGCTAGGCTTCTGTGGTTTGTTGTTTTTTAAAATGAGTCTAGAGTTTGGAAAAAACTTGACCTCACTAGGTAGCGAAAACCCAATGTCAATTTTATGAAACGGGCTCATACCGCTCAGACAAAAAGTTCGGGCAATTTCATGTTCATCATTCTTGATCGTGTAGACCGCGCTCAAGCCAAATTTATCCGCCAAACTTTTACGAGCGTAGGCTTCGGCGGCGGCTGGGTGCGGCGAGGTAGCGGTTAAGTCAATGTCAGAAAGTTCATCGCTCTTTTCTGTTGCTCGTGAGCCAAAAAGATGCAGTTCGGAAATGTGGGGGTTGTCGGTAAGCGCTTTTATAACTTCATCTAAAGATGTATGGCTATCTCTCATAGACCCTCTCTAACGTAATAGCCTCTCAGTTTGCTTAAATAAGCTACTATCTGAGCTCTGATGCCACTAACCTCGTGTCCGATGCCGATCGTTGCTCTCATAGAAGGATCTCCTACAAGATTGTTCCTACTAATCATAATATTTTTAGTCGTCGCTACTCATCTGCTTAACAACTTCTATCAAATTCCGCGGCGTAATGTCGGCTTTAATTAGATATCCATCGACGCGACTCATAACGGATTTGCGCGAAGCCTCGTCCTGCTCAAAATTGGTCATAATTAAAATCTTACTATTCGGAACCAAATCGACATTGTTGTTTCTCAGCGCGTCTAAAATCTGGTCGCCGCGTTGCTCTGGTAGCATCAAATCTAAGATTATCAAGTCAAAATTCTGGTTGCGCGCCGCCACTAGCCCGTCATTTCCGTCGACCACCCACGTCACGTCATACCCCGCTTTTTGCAGACTCCTGACATACATTTCGCCAATAAAACGGTCATCTTCCACGCATAAAATTGTCTTTATCATAATTCCTCCTAGCCCTTATACATGGCGTGATTTTTTATCCAGCCGCCGCCCTTTCGTATCAATTGATTATTCAGCTGCCCGTCTTCTAGCAATTTGTCTTTAACTGTAGCATAAATTGGCAAAGTGAACGAGAAGACCGAGCCTTCGTTTTCGCGGGATCGAGCGATTATCGAACCACCGTGGGATTCGACAAAAGCTTTGCAGATGTAAAGTCCAATTCCTGTCCCAGCCACGGCTTCGCGTGATCTGTGTGATCGATAGAACTTGTGGAACAAATTGTCCACGACGTTCGCCGGCATGCCAATTCCATTATCAGCGACAGACACTTCCACGAAGTCACCTTTTTGCTCTGCGGAAACCGTAACTGACCCGCCCTCAAAACTGTATTTGATGGCATTGTCAATTAGATTACCAATCACTTCCCCGATGCTTCCGTGGTCAGCGGCTACGGTTGGGAGGTCGTCTGGAATATTGACGCTGAGCATTCTGTGTTGAGTCGAGGCGCGAAGCTGCATATCATCAGCAATCGAGGCGTAAATATTAGCGACAGTGTCTTCCAACAGATAAACCTTCAAGTGGTGCCTATCATATCTAGCGACGTTAAGAATATTGTCGATGTAGCTAGACAAGCGATTGGACGAAACGACCAACCTATCAAGAAGTTGCCTTTCATCGCCCTGCAGGCGTCCAGCAAACTCTTCGTTGATAATATCCAGATATCCACGAATAACTGTAATCGGTCCGCGAAGTTCGTGGGCGGCAAATGAGATGAAATTGAGGTCTTCTTCTTCTGGCAAATATCCTTTAGACTTGTCGATGAGAAAAATGACGGTTTCGGCGGCGGCGCCTTTCTCAAACGACACGATGATGTCAAAAATCCGCGTTTTTTGGATGACGTCAGGGTTGGTGCTAATGCGTTGCCAGCGATGTTCTGCCTTAATTTTCTCATTGGAGATTTCGTGAAGCCAATCGGAAATGCTCGGTTCATTTAGAAAATCGAGCGCCAGAAAATCCTCGCCTTTTGCGTTCCTGGAAATCGGGGCGGCGGAATTGGCGAAGATAATTTTCTGATTGGAGTTAAGAATCACGACGCCAGTACTGGCTTGATTCAGGGCTTGAGTGAGCGGGATTTTTGGCTTGTCGTTGTCACTAGTTGGTTTTTGCTCTGGCTGATAATCACCATAAATTGCCTGAAGCGCCGTCTTAAATCCAGTTTTTTCGTAGCGTTTGTCGTTGGGGTTTGGCGGAGTGTCAGTGGTTAGTTCGCCAATTTTATGAGAAAGTGCCGCCAGAATTTTATTAAGCGGCGCAGCGATGATTTTAACGATAGAAATTGAAAATAGGATTTGCAAAATAGCGGTAATTAAAATGATAATCCAAAAATTTAGCTGGGATATGGAAATTGCCGTGAAGTGGAGTGCGATTCCCAGTCCTAATATGATGCAGGCACTCGCTGATAGTAGGACTAATATGACTTTTCGGTAATAATATTGTTTGTACTCGCGCAGGGTTTTAGATGCCGGATCTATTGCCATGAAACACTTCCCCTTCCTGGCGTGAAGGCTGCAATCCATGTTTGTCCGCGATTTAAGGCGATGTCTTTTCCGGATTCGTCTGTCAATTTAAGCGGCGAATTTATGTCCGCTTTTGACCAAGTGGCGGTGGCGACTGTGCCGTTTTGGAAAATGTAAGCCTTGCCGGATCCTGTCGTTTTGACATCTTCGTATCCATCGTAATTTTGAGCCCTAGCCTCAACACCAACCTCCATAGCTACTACGGTATTCGGTGTGATTTGCCCGTCCTCTCTATCGGTATGTGGCGCGCCAGCCATGCTCCTGAGGTAAGAATTCGACGCCTTGTCGTAAGCATATGAGGTGTTGTAGAGTGAGCCGCTGAGATTTATGCTTACAGATGTGGCGTTTGGCGATTCGACGGGCTTGCCGTCTGCTCGCGCGAAGCTGGTGAATTCGGAATTGTTATAGCCTTTTGCGCTGTTCAATTGGTCAAGCTTCTCCCCTGAAGTATAGACGTTATGCGGCGCGTAGCGGTCGCGAGATCGCCAATATGATCCGTCGTTAAAGAACTGGTCGATGTCGCGATAATTGCCGTTTCTGACTTGAGATAAAGCGTTGGGGCTTCCGCCAACGTGTGCGATTGATGCCTGATACGGCGCCGCCCAGCTCAAATAGTACAATCTTAAGCTTCGCACTGGACCGATTAGCGCCGGCTTTTCTCCCTGGTACAGAGCCAAAAACCTAGTAATTCCACCCTCCGCCACGGCTTCATAAACCACACCAGCTTTTTTCAATCCTGACTGCGGTCTGGCGGCTGGACTATTCTCGATCATCACGCCAGTTACGGGTAGCTTTGTGGCGGCTTCGTCCGCGATTTCCACGCCAGTTAGCGACGAATAAAACTTCTTCGGCGCGGGTTTTTTAGTTGGCAATTTCAGCTCCACGCTAGCGGTCTGCTCGTATTTTATGGAGTGAATTGCAATTATGAAAACTCCAGCAATAACCGCCGCGCTCACCACGAGCACAATTGCCAGAATGTGCTTTTTTACCCATTCTTTGAACGACTCCCAGCGAGCGTTCTTTTTTTGTCCTGATTTATCTATTTTTTCAACATTCATGCTTATGCTTAGTATAGCATTTTCGGCGCACGAATAAACTATTTTTGTAGATAATTATCGATTCTTTGCAGAGTTTTTTCCTTGCCAATTAGCGCCAGCGTGTCGTTAAGTTGCGGGCTAAACGGCGCCCACGTTGTCACAATTCTCACCAGGCTAAACAAAATCCCCGGCTTCTGCCCCGTCGTTTCCAGTAATTGATTAAGGCAATTCTGAATTGTTTCTGGCGTCCAATCTGTAATTTTCTCGAATTCTTGGCGAGCAATTGACAATAACTCTCGTCGTTCGTCGTCGGTCAATTTACGAAGTTGCTTATTTCCATCAATCAATTCCGTGTCAATTTCAGGCTCGACGAAGAAATAGCTCGTTAATTTTGGTAAATCTTGTAGTGTCTTCAAGCGATCTTGCGCTAATTCCAGAACGCGCTTTTTATAAGATTCGTCGGCGTTTTTGGCTTCTTCGCCCCAGAATGATTGACAGCGAGAATAAAGATCGTCCAAACTAAGCGAGCGAATCCATTGACCGTTAAGCCAAATGAGTCGCTGTTCATCAAAGCGTGCGCCAGATTTTTGAACGCGGTCAAGTGAGAACTTTTCAATCAGCTCAGCTTTACTGAAAATTTCCTGTTCCGTGCCGTCATTCCAGCCAAGTTGCGCCAAGAAATTAAGCATCGCTTCTGGCAAAATTCCCTCTGATCGATACTCAGTTACACTTTTAGCGCCGTCACGCTTGCCAAGTTTTTTATTTCCCGATGGCGCCATAATGTGTGGCACGTGCGCCAGAATCGGTGGCGTAATTTTAAGCGCTTCGTAAAGCGATAGATATTTAGGCGTACTGGCAATATATTCCGAGCCTCGAATCACGTGTGTGACTTGCATCTCGAAATCGTCAATAATGTGCGCAAAATTGTAGGTTGGCAGACCATCCGCTTTGATCAGAATGAAATCGTCCAAAGCCTCTGGGCCAGCCGACAATTCGCCCATAACGGCGTCTTTCCAAGAATATCGCTTAATTTCCGGAACTTTGAAGCGCAGCGGCATTCCAAGTTGCCACTCTGGCGGATTTTCTGGACGATGGTCGCGATATAAAAATGCTCGTTTTTCAGCCTTGGCTTTGTCGCGGAAAACTTGCACTTCTTCAGGCGTGTACGGATCGGCGTAAGCTAGCCCTTCGCTAATCATTTTCTTTGCCCACTTTATGTAAATGTCGCGGCGATCCGTTTGGTGATATGGACCAAAATTGCCAGACTCTTCTTTTGAATTGTTGAGAGTTGGCCCTTCATCCCAATTTAGTCCTAGCCAATTTAAGGTTTTCAAAATCATTTCTTCCGCGCCTTCAACGAACCGAGCTTGGTCTGTGTCTTCAATGCGTAAGATAAAATCTCCCTGATGCGCTCTGGCAACAAGGTATGTGTATAGCGCGGTGCGAACGTTGCCTAAGTGAATATAGCCAGTCGGACTTGGCGCAAAACGAGTTCTAATAGTCATGAGTAAATTATAGCACGTTATCTGATGAGTTACAGACTAGTGGCGATTTTTTCAATTTGACTGCTTGAGAGGTTTGCGTCGCCGCTGATTTGATATAGGATTCCGCCGTTTACCCAAGCCGCTTCTTTCCCGCCACTGTAAATTGTCAATCCGTCGATCATTGTAGTGTTTGGATTCTTGTGTTTTTCAGAGAAAAATTCTTTCACTGCCGACGAATTCCAGCCGCTTTTTTGCTGGGTTATGGTGTACCCTGAGCTTCCGTCGGCGTAGGCATATTTCATAGAAACCTCGCCAGATTTGAATTTGATAGGTCCGTTTAATGCGTAGCCGTCTGGCTTGTAGCCTGGATATTTGGCATCAATTCCCGACTGAACGGCTGCCATTTTTATAGAGATATTTGGCATGCTTAAGTAGGTCAAATAGCCACCAAGTAGCATTACTGCAAAGCCAACAGAAAACGTATTCAACCAACGCAAGGCGCCGCCTTTTTTCTGGCGTCGGCGAGATTTTTTATTGCTAATAATTTCATTTGACAAAGCTTTTTCGATCGCTTCATTTTTCAATTGATGAGCGGTTTTTGCGACAGGCTTTTCTATTTTTTGCGGAGTGACGGTAACAAGTGGATTGTTATTCATGGCCAGAGGCTGGCGTTCTTTTCGCAATTTAGTGTTAACGCTAAGAGGTCTTTGTTGAGCGCGACGAGTAACGGGGTGAGCTTCGGCTGGGCGGTTAATAGCAATTTTCTGAGGAGCTGGCTTGCTGACAATTGGCGTAGAAAACTTCTTCACTGCGACATGTTGCTTCACGTCAACGCGAGTTTTCTGGGGTTTGGCGGCCAATGGCGTACGCTGTGGCATTTTAACGTGCCGACGATTCAATGTGCTGGATTTCTGAACGTGTGCGGCGTGAATATTTGATACAGATGTACCACGCTTACTGATTGATTGTTCTTTTTCTATTTCAGATTTTTCAATCTTAATATCATCCATTACCATTCCGGTAATAGTATTGTAAGCTCGTCCATTGATAACCACGTAGTTTTTACTTGCCATTAATCCCCCTAATGTTTATTCCTATATATTATAGTACAAATCGCCTAAGGTTTTTTCAAGTGTAAAAATATGTTATAATTTTCGTAATTATGTACCAGAAAAAGAATCGCACTAAAGAGCTCGCGCGGCGGACCTTTGTGTACACGCTGATGACATTATCACTTATAATTCTTCTTACGTTTTTGACGTTTAGAATGCTCGGCTATACGTTTGATCCAAATACGAAAGAATTGCAACAGACTGGACTTGTCCAATATGAATCACATCCTGGCGGGGCGCTGGTTTATGTTGACGATATGGAGCTGCGCCGCACTCCAACGAAAAGCACCGTTCTTCCTGGCAAGCACACTTTTTCGATGAAATTGGATAAATACGAACCGTGGCAAAAAACGCTAAATATTAAATCTGATACAGTGACAAATTTGAATTACGCCAGACTGATTCCGACGAAACGCGAAACCACCGAGGTGAAAACGTTCGACTCATTACAATCCATTTCTCTGTCGCCAGCTGGTAATTTCTTGATGGGATTTGGCGTTAAGGATAAAACTCCGATTCTGACAATTGGCGACATTCGCGACACGAACAAAGATAAGGAAAAGTTCACGGAACATGCATTAAGCACGAACGTTTTGGCTGGCTATTCTCTGTCCTCTGACAATCATACGTTTACCGTGTCGGAGTGGGACCGCGATTCTCGTTATGCGCTAGTGAAGCATTCGTATCCGGCAGAAAATAGTACTACTGGCGTGCAGTGGTTGGTTTTTGATAGAGAAAATCCAGAGAAAATTATTGACGTAACAGCGATGACTGGTTTTGGAATTAAGCAAATCGGCTTTGCGGGAACTGGCGCACACACAGCTTACGCTCTGCAGGAAACTGGCGAATTGAGGAGAGTTGATCTTGATAGCTCGACAATTTCCAGCCCAATTTTAGTTGGCGTCGAATCTTTCAAGCTTTACGGCGATGATCGTTTGTCTTATACGGCTGTTATTGACGGTAAAAAAGTGGCAGGAATTTGGAAGCGAGATTGGGAAGAGCCATTTGTGATTGGCACTTTTGCTACTGGTTCTACTCCGGTAATTCGAATTTCTCGCTATTTCAATAAAGACACGGTGGTTTTGACTGATGGTAAAAATATGACAATTTACAGAGGCGACATTTCGGATTCTAAGGACCGCCAAAAAGAGTTCTTGAAAACGGCGAAGATTATTAAGACTGATAATGCGATTACGAACGTAACGATGGACAATGCTGGGAGATTTATCGTGGCGCAAAACGGTGCGACATTGCAGACTTACGACTTGGAGCGTAAAGAATTGTCGAGCGCGTTTAATATTGGCGTGGCGCAGGAAGTGAAGTGGCTTGACAATTTCTATATCCGTAGCGTTTCTGCGTCGGGAAAAATGGAGATTCGCGAGTTTGACGGCACGAACGCTCATACGTTGATAGACGTTAAACCTGGTTTGGATTCTGTTTTGTCCTCGAATCAGCGATACGTTTACGGATTGACGACCAACGCTTCTGGAAAAATTGTCCTGAGTAAAATGAATATGGACAATGGATCTGTTGGGCTATTTAATTAAATGGCTAGTTTATCGACCGCCGAATAATTTCTCAAGCAAAGTCGGCTCGGGTTTTCCTGGGATGTTTGAGTTGTTGCTTTGTTGCTGATTTGAGCTGGATTCTGACGTCGCAGTGGCTTTGCTTGGGTCTGGACTGATCTGTTCTGCGAAGATAAGAAGTCGCTTTTCTGCGGTTCCTAAAGGCACGCAACTTACAAGTGTCAGCATTGGTTTATCTGTGTTAATCTGAACTTTTGAAACTTCGGTCGGCATAACAACTTCTGTTGAGGTTATCTTATAGGTATAGCGTTTCCCGTTGTAATTCATGTAAATAATATCGCCCTTGACTAGCTTTTCATTCTGAGCAAAGACGAATTTATAATCGCCACCAGCAAAAGCGTCGTTACTGGAGTGGGCGGCAAATACGGCATTTCCGACTTCGCCTGGCACGGCGCTGGCGCCAGGAATTGAAAAGTGAGCTACTCCCTTCTCCATGGCTTTTGATTGCGATTTCGTGTCACTAGCGGCGCCGTAAATAACTGGCGCGTCAACATTAATCTTTGGAATAATAATCCTAGGTTCAGGTCCGACAGTTACGTCAGTGGAGGCATCAACGATGATGTTTTGCGGGTTAATTGCACCAGGCGTTGTGTAAGCCGCGACTGCGCCGAAAATAACGCGGTTATATTGCAAAAACATGAAGACTAATAGCACCGATAATCCAGCAATCGCCGGAACGAAATGCCGGGATTTTTTCACCTTATTTGCGGAGTCGCGAACCTTTTGCTGAATTTGACTGCGGAGTTCTTTTATGGCCGCTTTTTGCGGGTCCAGAGGCTCGTCTTCGCTGATTACTGGCGTGATATTCTGATTTTCCTTCGTCAATCGAGAAATCTCATGGTTTTTTGCCGCGATGTCGCCAGCATAGTAACGCTCATAATACATCTGATAATATTTCTGCCAAGCGCTGTGGTATTGCTTCCATTGGTCGGCTAAAACTTGAGTGTGGACGGCTGAATTTTGAGCTTGAGCGGTTTGGTTTGCGGGTGCGGAATTGCTAATTTGTGGCTTTGGCTGAATCTGGGTTTGGGCAATTGGCATCGTTCGCATAGCGTGATTGACAGAGTCTTTTTTCGGCTCTAACTGCGGTGTTGTTGAAGCTTGCTGAGGTTTGGATATTTGCACCTTAGGCTGTTCTGATCGGACTTCGGGCTTTGGCTGTGATTGATTGGAAAATGGTTGCGGCTGAGCTTTTTCTGGCGCAGAATTTTGCTCTTCTGTTCTGGAATAAATAGCGTCAAGCTGCCCACGAATAACATCAGCAGCGGCATTTCGTAAGGCTGCTGAGTCGCGAGTCGGCGGCGTGAGAGATCGGCGCTGATCTGATACCGGCATGCCCACTCGACCGTTTGATTGATCATCCGTCGGATACATAACTTCTTTCATTATACGTCAAATTGATATCAAATAAAAGTCGTGCTTGTGAGAAATTGCTGGTTGTGTTACAATCATACGGTAGCTTGGAGCGTTCTCTTGTGCCGCGGTGGCGGAATTGGTAGACGCGCTAGACTCAAAATCTGGTGAGCAATAGCTCGTGCCGGTTCAAGTCCGGCCCGCGGTACCAGAGGCAGCTTCAGGTGATAATCGTCCATTTTGGGCGATTTTTTTATGCAAAGAAAACAGCCCGCAGAGGCACTACGCCGAGGCTTTATAGCCTTCCAGGCGAGCTGTTTTCTTCCTGCGGGCTTTATTGCCCCTTTTTCTTTCCTCCATTCAGCCCCGCATTTAATAAGAGTGCAAATCCAATGTAGGCTCCGCCCAGTGCTCCAATGAGCATTGAGCGGATCAGATTCACTGAGAACAGGAGCGCTACTATCGCTCCCGCTACCGTTCCGATTGTGGCGGGAATGATGATTGTCATCACCATAATCGCCACAATCATTACTAATGCCATTAATGCGGTTCCGATTCTTCGCATGACAAAATCACTCCTTAAGAAGTGTTCACTCACGACCAAGGGCTACTTTCACCCTCTGACAAGTCGTGGGTGAAAGCTCAGTAGTATAATACAACTAATTGTGTGTAATGTCAAGCGGATATTTATGTGAGGCTACATTTTGCAGATAGAGGTGCTGATTGCTGCCAGTGGCGCTTTCGGCGACCAAATCAAGTAGCTTGCGGCGCGGGCGCCGACGGTTCCCCGCCAAATTGCCATTGGTGCGTCCCATTTTTGGGTGACGACTTCTCCGCTGTGGGCGATTATTAAATTGTCGGCATGAAAAACGCAAATTGTTACGGGATATGTGATGGTGAATTTGTGAAGCGCTTCGACGAGTTGCGATAATTGAATGCTGAACGTAATCATTTTTGGATAAAAAATTGCGCGGAATATTTTCTGAACTTGCGCCAGACTTGCCACAAAAACCACGTGCGGATTGTCCAAAATTTCCCGAAAACTATTCTGCACGAGGTCAATCGCGTCTCGCGTCAGTACGACGGGAATTTCTGATTTTTTGATCAATTCTTCGTAGACAATTGCCGTCTGACTATTCCGCCCAGCGTCGCCGCATAATAGCAATACGTCCGCCCATCTTTCCAGTGCCAACGTCTCGTCAAGTGCTTCGTTTGCTAAACTTCCCGATTGGTTTGTCGGTGCGAACAAAACGTCGGTCATATTCGCGGGAACATTTTTTTTCAAGGCGTCAGGAAGTAAAACGCGAGCCTCGCCCACGCCAGCTCTGAGCGCCTCTTGATAACTTTCTGCCACCGCTAAAAAGCCTAATTTATTGCCGCCGATAATTCCTAATTTTCCCGCTTGGTCGCGTCGTTCTGGCTTATTCCATTCGACATCTGGAAAAAGTGGCTTCCCTGGTTCTTGTTTTTGCCAAAATTTCATATCCATTACAAATCTACCTCAATGCTCACCGGACAATGGTCGCTGCCCATTTGTTCTGGATGAATTTGCGGATTAGTAACGCGATTTACAATTTCACGCGACGCTAGCCAATAGTCAATCCGCCAACCAACATTTCGTGCTCTGGCGTTTGCCCAGTGTGTCCACCAACTATAAGCGCCAGTTTTTTCGGGGAAAGCCGCCCGAAAAGTGTCTGTAAATCCAGCGTCCAAATAGTTCTGAAAACCTTCCCGTTCTTCACCAGTAAAGCCGTGTTTGCCAATGTTGGGCTTGGGATTTGCCAAGTCAATTTCCTGATGCGCCACGTTCATATCGCCGCAATAGAGGACTGGTTTTGACAATTCCAGCTCTTCCAGATAAGCCAACACTGCCTTGTCCCATTTTTTATATCGCAAATCCAATCGGCTCAAATCCCCTTTTGAGTTCGGGGTGTAGCAATTGACGACCCAAAAATCGTCAAATTCAGCGGTAATAATTCGTCCTTCGTCGGCTGGATTGCCGTATTCGTCGCCCGTTAAATCAAATTGCTCAATGATGTTCGGCGGAAAACCGTCGCGCCAATTTAAAGGCGGGATTTTAGAGAAAATCGCCGTGCCAGAATAGCCTTTTTTGGCTGCGGAATAGAAATGCTCGTGATAATTCGGCAGGCCAATTTCAACTTGATCTCGTGTGGCTTTGGTTTCTTGTAGGCATAAAATATCTGGATCGTACGTGTCGATGAACTTCGCAAATTCACCCTTATTTATAACTGCACGAATACCGTTTACGTTCCAAGAGAAAAGCTTCATAATTTTATTATACCGTGATGATATAATTTAATGAATATGCTACCAATGTACGATAAGTTTTTGGGCGAAATATCAAGCGATTTCATGGACGTCGGAGGCGTGAAAACTGCTTGTTATTTTTATCAAGGCGGCTCGAATAAAACTATTTTGCTAATTCACGGTATTGGTGGCGATTTCCACGGAATGATTCCTCTGGCTTATCACCTGAAAAATGACGCGAATTTGGTGTTTGTTGATTTGCCTTCTCACGGCAGAAGTCAATTGATAAAAGATATGAAAATGAGCGACGTTGAAAATTGGGCGATGAATTTGATGTCGGCTTTTGACGGTAAAGGCGTGTCAATTGACGAGGTTGTTGCCCATTCGCTTGGATGTTTGGCGGCAAATGAGATGCAATGTCAGAAAATTTGGTACATCAGTCCTCCGATGAAAACTTCGGTTATGTCGAGAATTTCCTCGTCGTTCTTTTACTGCACTCGTCGGGTGAATCAATATATTTATTTGAACTATTATTTTTCGGTGTTTCGTGGGCTGTGCTTGGTGAATAATAGACGGAAAAATGTCGTGGATTTGATACGATGGCTGACGAAAAATACGCAAGTAACGCGGCGGCAATATTTGGAGCAATCGAAAATTGCGCGGGATATTTCTCGGAGTGGAAAAATTATTATTTCTGAGCGTGAATTTACGGGATTGATAGTTGGGCGGCGGGACAAGATTTCGCTTCCTGTGAACGCCGCCGATGGTGTAAAAATTGATAAATTTGTGGCGCTTGATACGGGACATTTGTCGGTATTGGATAGTCCAGAGCTGGTTGCTGAATTGATATTGGCGGAATAATTATTTGCTATACTGTAGGTATGAGTAAGAAAGACGATAAAAAACTAATTGTTAATATGATTTCTGAGAGCGAATTCACCGTTCAGGGTCATGGTGTGCATACGGCTTATAAAGAGATTACGGACGCGCTGCGTAAAAGAAAAGATATTGATATTGAAGTGAATTCTGATCGTCCTGCTGACATTATTCATATTCAGACTATGGGTTTGTATTCGTTTCGGCATTTGATGAAAAAAGGTGGCAAAAAAGTTGTTTCTGCTCACATTGTGCCGGATAGTTTTATCGGTTCAATTAAAGGCGCGAAATATTGGAAGCCTTTAGGTCGGGCGTGGCTGAAATTCTTTTACAAAAAGGCTGATTTGGTTTTGGCCTGCTCTGGTATGGTTGCTGATGAGTTGATAAATGATATGCACGTGCCAAAGACGAAAGTTCTTTACAATACGATAAATATGTCGAGATATAAGCATTCTGCTGCGGAGAAAAAGTTGGCTCGGAAGAAGCTTGGCTTGAAGGATGATGATTTTGTGGTTATGGGAAATGGTCAAGTCCAGCCGCGAAAACGTTTGGATATTTTAATAAAAGCTGCCAAAGAAATGCCAGATGTGAAGTTTTTCTGGGTGGGAGGAATTCCGTTTAAGAATTTGGGTGCAGATTATAACGCCATGCAAAATATGATAAAAAATGCGCCGAATAATCTCACTGTAACTGGTGTGATACCTCTGGAGAATGTTCGTGACTATTATGTCGCTGCCGACGTTTTTGTTCTGCCAGCTATGCAGGAAAATCATCCTATGTGCGTCTTGGAGGCGGCTGGCGCTGGCTTGCCGATCATTCTGCGCGACATTCCGCAATATAACGACACATTTAAGGGCGACGCTGTTATGGCGAAAACGGACGATGAGTTCTTGGAGTTGATCAGTAAATTGCGCAAAGATAAGAAAGCCTATAAGAAAGCGCAACTTGGTGCTGAGAAAATTGCCAAACGTTTTGACAGTAGTGCTGGCGCCGAGCGCTTGGTTGAATTTTATCGATCGCTGATATAAATGGTATAATGAGGACATTATGAGGATAGGACTTTTTACGGACAGCTACAGGCCGTCCATTAACGGTATCGTTTACGTTGTTGAATCATTAAAGCGCGAGCTGGAAGCTTTGGGGCATGAGGTTTATGTTTTTTGCCCAGCAAAGTCTATTAGTCCGTCCAAGCAAGCCGAACTTCTTCACGAAGATGAAAATAGTCGAATAATTCGTTTTCGTTCAATTACAGGCGCGTTTTTTGATGATTACGACACGTCGGTATTCTTCCCTCCCGTAGTGCAGCGTCAAATTGCTAATATGCATCTGGACATTGTTCATATTTTTACGCCGTCGCAAATTGGGCTATTGGGCGTGAAGGCAGCGAAGAAAAATAATATTCCTTTAATTATTCAGCATTGTACGGATTTATACGAATTCGTTGATCATTATCCTGCAGTTTTGCCGGGAGTTTTGGCGTTGGCGGGAGTAGTTTTTCCATTGTCGGTGAAATTGAATGGACAGGATTTGCTGGAAGTTGCCAAATTATATCGTCCGCGTAGTGGCGTAACGAAATGGAATAAAGACATAATTGAGCGTGTTATTACTATTTTATACAGCAAGGCGGATGCAGTGATTGCCCTGTCGCGTAAAAGCCGCGATCAATTGGAATCTTGGCAGACTGAAGATTACGCGTACGATGTTACTTTAATGCCAAACGGCGTGAATGCTCTTCCGCGGGCGAGCGCAAAACGGGTCGCAGAATTTCGCGAGCAATGGGGTCTTAATGAAAAAGATGAAGTGTTTGGCTTTGTGGGACGTTTGGGCGAGGAAAAGAATTTGCCAATTTTGATTCAGGCGTTTAGCGAGTTTATTGCCGAAGCCCGTCCGAAATCAAAGCTATTGTTTGTCGGTGATTTTGAATATCGAAAGACTTTGGAAAAAATGGCAGCCGAGACGGATTTTGCGGATAGGATTATATTTACTGGCGCTATGCCACGAGAAGATTTGGGCGTGGCGTATAAAGTGATGAATGTGTTTACTTTTCCTTCGCTTAAAGATACGCAAGGCTGGGTTCTTCATGAAGCCGCTCACGCTGGAAAGCCGATTGTTATTATTGACAAGGAAGTTTCAGAGGTCGTGAAGGACGGAGTTAATGGATATTTTGCGGAGAATAATCCAGAAAGTGTCGCAGAAAAAGTAATCGCAATTCTAAAAAGCCCGAAGAAGCAAGCAGAATTTAGTGCTGAAAGTAAAAAATTAGCCAACAAGTTTACGGAGCGAAGTCAAGTGAAAAAGCTCGAAAAGCTTTATCAAAAGCTAATTGACGCGCGCGAAAATCAATAAATTCTGAGCCCAGTTCGTAGTTAATGCGATTATCTATTAGAGATAAGTCGCCTGGTTTCTCGGTCTTGGTCGCGGCGCTTGATGGTTTGGCGCTTGTCGTAATTTTTCTTACCTTTTCCGAGCGCAATTACAATTTTAATGAATTTTCCGTTGGTCAATAATTTGGTCGGGATGATTGTCATTCCCTGTTTTTTGGCTTCTGTAAAATTGGACAATTGTTTTTTACTTACCAATAATTTCCGCGCCGAAGTGTCGACTGAACGGCTATTTGCTTCTCCGCGAACATTTAATCGCAGCGAAAAGCTGGCGTTATTTAGCCACAATTCGCCGTTTCTTAAGCTAACAAATGAGCCCTTAAGCTGGACGTGACCTTCTCTGGCGGCTCGCACTTCCATTCCAGTTAAAACCAAGCCAGCTACAATTTCTTCGCCAAGTTCATAATCAAACCGTGCGCGACGATTGATGATATTTTGCGTAGTTGGTTTTTTGGCTTTTAGCTTTGACATGGATTATATTATAGCAAAACTTAACGCGACAGTATATTTAGGCTAGTTTGGTGCGGCTGAAATGTGACTTATGTTACAATATCTCAAGCATGATAGCCGACATTCACATTACTGAAAAAAGTTTTGGCGATAAGACGTTGATGAAAGACGTCAAGTTTAGTGTGGACGACGGCGAGAAAGTCGGTGTGGTTGGACGCAACGGCGTCGGTAAGTCGACGCTGTTTGGAATATTGAGCGGAAAAGACACTGATTATACTGGCGAGGTTGTTTTTCGGCGCGGCATTACGGTTGCAACTACCGCCCAGGAGCATCACGGTTTGGGTGAGCAAACGGTCATGGTGTACATTCTTAGTGGACTTCCGGAATATCCTGAATTAAAGAAAATTATCGATGAATATCCACTAACCATGGGCGACAATATGCGAAAGATTGAAGAATATACGCAAGCTTTGGAGCGATTTGACCAAAAAGGATTTTATCAAGTTGAAGAAAAAATTGAGCGAGAGCTGAGTAATTTTCAATTAGACGGTTATGGCAATCGGCGGATTTCTTCCCTGTC
This sequence comes from uncultured Candidatus Saccharibacteria bacterium, assembly GCA_938042055.1. Taxonomy (GTDB): domain Bacteria; phylum Patescibacteriota; class Saccharimonadia; order Saccharimonadales; family Saccharimonadaceae; genus Nanosynbacter. Next base: position 8,375 of record CALIRX010000038.1, on the reverse strand, counting down.
TGGCGGTCAAAAAAGATTAGTTGAGATTGTTAAAATTATGCACTCAGAGGCGCATTTGGCGCTGATTGACGAGCCGACCAACTACATGGATTACGTTGCGAAACAGCAGTTTATTGACTGGATGAATTCGCAGCCGCACCAAGCGATGCTAATCATTACGCATGATCGCGATGTGCTTGGGCAAGTTAATCGAATTGTTGAGATTAAGGACGGTCAAGCGGTTAGTTACCGTGGAAATTACGACGCATATTTGAAGCAAAACGCTCAAGCAACGACGGCTGGAATGAATAATTTTGAGCAGATTGAGAAACGAATTGTTAACCTGAAACAAAAAGTTTTGGACTATCAGCGGCTTAAGGAAAAGTCGCGTAATCCTGGCACGATTCAGAAATTTAAGCGGCTGGAGAATGAGGCGCGCGCGGAGCTGGAGGAATTGTCGGAAATGGAAAAGCCGACGTTTTGGATCGACAAAGAATCTGTCGGTCAATTGGATTATAAATCGGCCGAGCGTTACGGAAAGTTCAAGTCGCGTAATATTCGCCTGAGCATGAAAGACGCTTCTAGCCGCAGTCAGCACGTGTTGGTTCGCGCGGAAAATGTGGCGGTTGGGATTGGTGAGCGGATATTGTTTGAGGACGTGAATATTGATTTGCGCGAAGGTGAAGCGATTGAAATTAGAGGTCGCAATGGCGCCGGTAAAACTACGTTGATTCGGATGATTCTGACGTCGGGCAAGAGTTTTGATGGCGGTCCCGCTCTTTATTCTGGCGATATTTTCCTTGATCCGCAGGTTCGAATTGGCGTTTATGATCAAGAAATTGACGAGCGATATCTGTCTGATCCGCTAGAAAAAGCGATTGAAAAATTGTATATGAGCCGTGATTTGTCGATTTCTGATACGAAAATTCGGCAACTTTTGGCTGACTATTTGTTCACGGACGCTGATCGGATGACGCCGCTGGCCCGCTTGTCTGGCGGTCAAAAGGCGCGTTTTCAGATTATTGCTATGCTGGCGAATGACCCACAACTGCTGATTTTAGACGAGCCGACGAATCACTTAGACCTGCCGAGTATTGAAGAATTGGAAACGGCGTTGGCCAAATATTCCGGCGCGATTCTTTACGTCAGCCACGATAATTATTTCCGCGAAAAACTTGGCGGAAAAGTTGTGCAAATTGGCGCAGAATAAAAATTTTCCGCCAGAATTTGACGGAAAATCTTGAATCGTTCTTAAGAAAATTAGTCAGACAATAAGCCGTTTTTTCGTAGCAAATCTTGTAGTTTCGGTCGATCAAAACCAAGCACTAATTCTCCGTTAATATCCGTTACTGGCACGCCTTGGAAATTGCCGCCATTTTTATTTAGCAATTCCTCTTTTGCGCCAGGATCGGCCTCGATATCTTTGGAAACAAAGTCAATTCCCAGTTTCTTCAGCCATTCCATTTCCGTGTGGCAAAACGCACACCAGCTAGTGTTGTACACGACAACTTTTGTGTCTTGATGGTTGTTCGTTGTGTCTTCGCTCATATATTCCCCTATTTAATAACACTTCCAATTATAACATAACGGTTACGTCTATTTAGAATTCTTCGACGTCAAATGCCAATTTTTGCACCATTCGCAGTGATATGTATCAATCGACAAATTCGGGTTTGCTAGTTCTTGGATTTCTGCTGCTTGGCGCGCTTTTATCTCTGTTGAGAAGCGACGTTTTTTCTGGCAATTAGCCAACCCTGAAATTGACATCAATGATGTTTTTTGGCTTTTTTGACTATTTTTTGAATAATTTCGTCGTGGCATCTTGCAAAATAGTATAACAGATTGATATAGTGGAAAGTAATGGTAAAAGAAACTGACATTTCGGCTAATGATACAGGCGATTCTGGCGCAATGATGATTTTGGCAAGGACGATAATTGGTACAATGTGGCGAATGTTCTTGCCTACAATTGGTTTGACTTTGTTGGGATTGTGGCTGGATAATGTCAGTGGAATGAAGATGAGATGGTTGCTTGCTGGGATTATTTCTGGCGCGATTATCTCAGTGGTTCTCGTAGCTTTGCAAATTGCTAAAATTAAACAGCAGGAGTTGAAAAAATGATCGATTATATGGCAAGCGCTGGTCCGCATATTTCAGTAAAGGTTGACGAAGTTTTCAATGTCGCTGGCGTATCTATTACGAATTCACACTTGATGGGATTCTTGGGATTGATCGTACTAGTGTGGGCAATGTTCCGTACTCGTGCGGCAGTTTTAGGTAAAAAGAAACATAATTTTATCACAAGGCTAATTCAGTGGACGTTCGACGGACTTTATAATACGGTTTGCCAAGTTATTCCAGACCAAAAATGGGCGCATAAAGTTGCTCCGCTTTGTATTACGTTGTTTTTCTTTATCGTTGCGCAGTACTGGCTGGGGCTTTTGCCGATCGTTGGTCCAATTACAATTGGCGAGCATCACACTCCTCTATTTCGCGGTGGCGTGGCAGATCTTAATATGACTTTCGGTTTGGCAATTGTAACGATTGTCGCGGCTCAGATTTACGCGTTTAAGTACTTGGGCTTTAAGGGCAATTTGGGGCGATATTTTGTTAACCCACTGCGCGATCCAATTATGTCATTTGTCGGCATTTTGGAGTTGGTGGCTGAGTTTTCGCGAATGCTGGGACTGAGTTTCCGTCTGTTTGGTAATGTTTTGGCTGGCGAAATTCTCTTGGCAATTATCGCTTACATGACGAAGTTTTTGTCGCCTGTGGCTCTGCAGCCGTTCTATTTCTTTGAGTTATTTATCGGCGGTATTCAGGCGTATATTTTCTTTATGTTGTCAACCGTGTTTATTTCCCTGGGGCTGGCTCACCATGATTCACACGAGCCAATTGATGAAGTTCACTCCTCTGTTGAAACTAGTAAATTAGCAACATCAGAGAGTGATTAAATTAGGTAATAATTAATTAAAAGGAGAATATTAACCATGGAAGCATTAGCATTCACACTTACCTACGCAATCCCAGCAGCATTTGCAGCAATCGGTGCCGCAATCGTTGGCGCAGCAGCTATGAACGCAGCTGGTCGTAACCCAGAAAAAATCAACGACCTACGCACAATGATGATCTTGGGTATTTCATTCATCGACGCTATTGCTATTATCGGTTTCGTCGCAGCAATCGTCGGCAAAGTTATGTAGTTTTCGGGAGTAAATTGTGGAGAAAATATTAACACAATTTGCCAATTCTGGCGCATCGGAAAAAGCTGGTTTGTTTGATTCGCTGGGTATTGATTGGGCGCTGTTGGCGTTTCAGACGGTAGCATTTTTAATCTTGCTATTCGTTCTTCGCAAGTTTGTCTATCCGCCAATGATGGAAATGCTCGTCAAGCGAGAAAAAGACCTGAAAGCGGCTGACGCGGCAGCAAAATCTGCTAAGGAAAATGCCGACCGAGCCGAAGAAATGACCGCCGAAATGATGCGAAAAGCGCGAGCGCAAGCTAGCGACATCGTGGCGTCTGCTCGAGAAGAAGCGACCGAAGTTGTTGAAGAAGCAGCTAAAAAAGCGACTGCCAAATCTGAAGCTTTGATTAAAGAAGCGCATAATACGATTGCTCAAGAGATTGAAAACGCTAAGAAAGACCTGCACAATTCGACATTAGAGTTGGTGGCTGAGGCGACTGGCAAGGTTCTGGGCGAGAAAATTGATGCGAAGAAAGATACAAAGCTGATTTCGGAAGCGCTTGAGGAGGCTGAATAGATGAGATTAGTGTCCAGAAGAAAGTTGGCAAAGTACGCAGCTGAACAAATTTTAGCTGGCAATGACGCGGTGTTGGAAGAAATTGCTGGTCTTTTGATTTACGAAAAGCATGAACGTGAAGTTGATTTGTTGGTGCGAGACATTGAGGCTGAGTTGGCTGAGAACGGTGAGATTGTAGCGTCGGTCGAGAGCGCGAGAGCGCTTGATGACAATACAAGGCGTAAAATAGAGCAATTTCTGGCGACTGCGGCGAGCGATAAAAATAGCAAGCCAAAAGTGTCGCTAAGAGAATCAATTGACCCGACGTTGATTGGCGGATTTAAGCTACAAACGCCGACCGCAACACTGGACGCAACGGTTTCGAAGAAGTTAAACGACTTGCGGGCGAAGAAAATCTAGGAGGAAAAATGAGCAAGATTGATGTGACAGAATTAGCCAAAAGCCTGCGGGAAAAAATCGCGCAGTTGGAGGCGACAGAAGGTTTGGAAGATGCTGGCGTGGTTATTCGCGTTGGTGACGGCGTGGCTTGGGTGCATGGCTTAAGTAGTGCTGGCTATAGTGAAGTGCTAGAGATCGAAGCTGATGGCGACACGGTTGAGGCGTTTGCCTTGAACTTGATGGAAGATGAAATTGGTGCGGTGATTCTTGGCGGCGAAGATAAGGTTAAGGCTGGTGCTAGCGTTCGTCGTAAGGGTTCGGTGCTAGACGTTCCTGTCGGTGAAGAGCTGTTGGGGCGAGTGGTTGACCCGCTAGGTCGACCTCTTGACGACGGTCCAGCGATTAAAACGAAGAAACGTGGTTTAATTGAGCGTCCTGCTATTGGCGTGATGGGTCGTAAATCGGTTCACGAACCTCTGATGACCGGTATTATGTCGATTGACGCGATGTTCCCGATCGGTCGTGGTCAGCGTGAGCTCATCATTGGTGACCGCCAAACTGGTAAGACGGCAATTGCTATTGATACGATGATTAACCAGGCTCGTCAAAAAACTGGCGTGGTGAACGTTTATGTGGCTATTGGTCAGAAATTGTCGAAGATCGCCAGGTTGGTCGACCGATTGAAAGAAGAAGGCGTGATGGATCAGACGATTATCGTCGCGACCAGCCCGTCCGACGCGGCCTCCCTGCTTTACTTGGCACCTTACGCTGGTACGGCTATGGGTGAATATTTCCGCGATAACGGTGGTCACGCATTGATGATTTATGACGATTTGACCAAGCACGCGGTGGCTTATCGACAGATGTCACTATTGTTGCGCCGCCCACCAGGACGCGAAGCCTACCCAGGTGACGTCTTCTACTTGCACTCACGACTATTGGAGCGCTCGGCCAAATTGTCAGATAAACTTGGCGCGGGAAGCTTGACGGCTCTGCCAATCATCGAAACGCAGGCTGGCGACATTTCCGCTTACATTCCGACCAACGTGATTTCTATTACCGACGGTCAGATTTTCCTGGAAACCGACTTGTTCTATCAAGGCATTCGCCCAGCCATCTCAGCCGGTCTATCAGTTTCTCGTGTTGGTGGCGCGGCTCAGACGAAAGCCGTTAAATCTGTCGGCGGAAACTTGAAGCTCGGTCTTTCTCAGTTCCGCGAATTGGCATCATTTGCTCAATTCGGCTCAGATCTTGACGACGCGACAAAAGCTCAAATTGACCGCGGTCAGCGACTCACTGAGCTTCTGAAGCAGCCACAATATCAGCCAATGAGCGTCTGGGAGCAATTTGTCAGTATTCACGCGGTGACTGGCGGTATGTTTGACGATGTTCCAGTTTCTAAGATTAAGGAAGCGCAGTCTGCCCTATTGACTTATCTCTGGAAAAATTCTAAAGATGCTATGCGTGAGCTAAATAAGGGCGATAAGCCTTCGGATGAGCAATTGAAATTGATTGACGAAGCTACGAAAGAAATAGCGAAAGGATTTGAGGAGTAATTCATGCCGAGCACTCGCGCGCTGAAAAATCGCATTCGTTCGGTGGACTCGACTAAGCAGATCACCAAGGCTATGCAATTGGTGGCGGCTAGTAAAATGCGTCGTGCTCAAGAGGCGGACAAAGCTTCTGCGCCGTACACGATGGCGGCGGAAGAATTGCTGTCTTATTTGGCTAGCCAAGGCGCAACCGACAATCACCCACTGTTCGTTAGGCGAAAGATAAATAAGCGATTGATTATCGTGGTGGCCAGCGACAAAGGTCTGGCTGGCGCATATAACACCAACGTTTTGAAGAAGTATTTGGAGCTATTAAAGCGTGATGACGAGCGCGGAATTGAGAACTTGACCTTAACTATTGGTCGGCGGGCATCGCAATTCGCAACGCGCCTTAAAGATACGAAAATCATCGGTACGTATGAAGATTTGCCAGATCAGCCGTCTGGATTGACGTTCCACACGATTTTGAATACGGCAGTAAATATGTTTGAAAATGGCGAAGTTGATGCAGTTACGCTTGTTTATACGCGTTTTGTGAATAGCATGGTTCAGACTGCTGAATTGGACAGATTATTGCCAGCAGGAACGAAAATATTGGTTGATCCGAGTGAAGTTTCTAACACGATTTCTGACGCCAAATATGAGCCGAGTATTCCAGAAGTTTTGGACGCGGTGGCGTATCGTTTGGTTGGTGCGCGACTGTTGCAGGCGTTGCTTGACGCTCGAGCCAGTGAGCATTCTATGCGTATGATGGCGATGAAGAATGCTACGGATAATGCCAGCGATTTGGTTGACGATTTGACGCTAGCTATGAATAAGGCTCGCCAAGGGGCGATTACTCAAGAGCTTGCTGAAATTTCTGGTGGCGTGGAGGCGATGGAACAATGATAAAGGAGAAAAAGATGGCAAAAGATTTAGGTAAAATTATTCAGATCGTTGGCGTGGTCGTTGACGTGGAGTTTCCGCGAGACGTTGAACTTCCGGCGATTTATGACGCGTTGCACGTTAAAAACGGCAATGAGAATTTGGTATTGGAGGTTGCTCAGCACTTGGACGAGCATACTGTTCGAGCAATTGCTCTGTCTTCGACGGATGGATTGAGTCGTGGTGCAGAAGTTGTTGCGACTGGCGCTCCAATTTCCGTTCCAGTCGGCGCAGAAACCCAAGGACGAATGTTTAATGTTGTCGGTGAGGCGATTGACGAAAAGCCGCAACCAAAGGGAAAGACTGCCCCAATTCACCGCCCTGCTCCAGCACTTTCTGAGCAGTCAAATAAGACTGAGATTTTGGAAACTGGTATTAAGGTTGTTGACTTGATTGCGCCACTTGCTAAGGGTGGAAAGGCCGGTCTATTTGCTGGTGCTGGTGTCGGTAAGACGGTTCTTATTACTGAGTTGATTAACAATATCGCTAAGTTCCATTCTGGAAACTCTGTTTTTGCTGGTGTTGGTGAGCGAACTCGTGAAGGTAACGACCTTTACTATGAAATGGAAGAAGCTGGCGTTTTGGACAAGACTTCGCTAGTCTTTGGGCAAATGAACGAGCCGCCTGGAGCACGTTTGCGCGTGGCGTTGTCGGGTCTGGCGATGGCTGAAGCTTTCCGTGACGAAGGTAAAGATGTCTTGCTATTTATCGACAATATTTATCGCTACACTCAGGCTGGTGCTGAGGTGTCGGCGTTGCTTGGTCGTCTGCCAAGTGCGGTTGGTTATCAGCCAAACCTCCAGCAGGAAATGGGTGCATTACAAGAGCGAATTACTTCAACGAAGAAAGGCTCGATTACCTCTGTTCAGGCTGTTTATGTGCCAGCTGACGACTTGACTGACCCAGCTCCTGCCACGACCTTTGCTCACCTTGATGCTACAATTGTGATGAACCGTGCATTGACGGAAATCGGTATTTATCCAGCGGTTGACGTTTTGGATTCCAGCTCAAACTCGCTTGACCCAGAAATTGTCGGCGAAGAGCATTACCGCGTAGCGCGCGAGGTTCAGCGAATTTTGCAGCAATACAAAGAGCTTCAGGACATCATCGCTATTTTGGGTATGGAAGAATTGTCGGACGATCAGAAGCAGATTGTTGCTCGCGCCCGTCGTATTCAGCGATTCTTGGCGCAGCCGTTCCATGTGGCTGAGAAGTTTACCGGAAACCCAGGTGTTTACGTTAAACTGGAAGACACCATTCGCGACGCTTCCGACATTTTGGCTGGTAAATATGACGATAAGCCTGAAAACTGGTTCTATATGATCCAGGGTACGTTGGCTGATCAAGTTGCTCGCGACGCTGAAGCTGAATCTGCTAAGGCTAAAAAACATTCTGAGAAGAAAGCTAAATAGTCATGAAATTGTCATTAGTCACACTTGTCGGTACGAAGGTTGACGAAGAAGTTTATTCGGTGTCAATTCCAACTACTGACGGCGAAATTTCCGTTTTTCCAAGCCACGAGCCGCTAGTGACGATTGCACGGGACGGCGTAATTACCGTGCGTCGACATAAAGAAGATTCCGATAATCAGTTGGAATATTTCGCAATCTCTGGTGGTGTGGTAAAAATTGACTATTCGTCGGTGCAAATTTTGGTTGATGAAGCTGATCACGGTGATGACATCATCGAGGCGGAAACTCAGAAGGCTCTGGAGCGTGCTATTAAGGCGCGTGATGAGGCTGGCGATCAAGTTGAGCGCGAGAAAGCCAAGCAGCTTAT
>CALIRX010000037.1 GCA_938042055.1 uncultured Candidatus Saccharibacteria bacterium | reverse complement strand
CCACACCGTTTTCAACTCGCTCAACAATACCAACGTGACCATAATATCCGGCAGTCGTCTGGAATATTGCACCAGGTGCTGGCGTATTATTGACTACGAATCCAGCAGCTCGAGCGCTTGTAGCCCAAGTACTAGCATTACCCCAGAAACTACCAATCGGACGACCAAGCTGCAAACGACGCTCGTATACATACCATGTACAGTTACCTGCCGCATAGCGGTTGCCGACAGAAGCAGTCAACCAACTTCGACTTGCGCTCGTAGTGGTAAGCCTACTTCGCGGAGCAACATAACCAGGTCGCTCATTTTCTGGAAGTTCACCTCCAGGCAACACAATCCTAGAACCAGTAGACAGTTTAGCACCGTCATCAATGTCATTATATAGGACAACACGCTCAGCGCTCGTCTTATACTTTTCTGCCAGAGATTGGGCAGTATCGCCGTCTTTAATAGTATAAACAACACCGTCAACAAGAGGCACAACTAGAGTCTTATTCGGCTCCACAGCGTCCGAGGTTGTATTATTAGCCCAACGAAGCGTCTGAGATGAAATCTTAAACTTCTTAGCAATAGACTCCATTGTGTCACCCTCTTTGGTTACGTAAGATGAAATACCACGCGCAGCCGAAGTATCTGGCTTAACAATGTCAGGTTTTGTTATAACTTCTGCATCATTCTGAGAAAGACTCTTCTTAATTGTTAGTGAAGTTTCAGACTCGCGTAAATCACCAGCCGAAGGCAATTCCGCCGTTTCCGCCAAGTTAGTTACGGCATTAGCTGCCGTTAATTCATCTACTGAAGCTGTTTTAGACTTAGCAGACTTAGATACCGATGAAACACCAGTAGTTTCAGATGATGCCAAAGTTTTTGATCTTTCAGCGGATACGTTACTACCACTATTACCGTAGATCAAAAATGATATAGTCAATAAAAATATTCCACCGTAGATTGCAAATGATTGCAGTTTACGTTTTTTACTCCGAAGAGATGTAAAATGGTTACGAATAATCGTTCTCCTTGCGCCAATGTTACCACTAGCACCTCTACCAAATTGTCTTTCTTCTCGCAATAGAACAGGATATGTTGTCGACCTAATTGATTATTATTATTCTACATTAGTTTTGCTATATCCGTAGCGACAATTTTGGCAGGTCATTTATCGTAATTCACCCCTGTTGATAAATTAGACAAATGATCTAACATCTATTTTACACAATATTGACAATAAAGTCAATAAATTTTATAAAATGCGTTTTTGTCAAGAAATTTGGCACTTCTTTTGACAATGAGCCTTGACATTAGCCTCGTGTTCTTCGTTGGTTTTTGCAAAATACGTAATATCATCGTCGCCGCTCAGGAAATATAGATAATCAGAGTTTATCGGATCGGCGGCGGCATTCAACGCGCTCAAACTAGGCGAAGCGATTGGTCCAGGAGTTAAACCTTTTTGAATGCGTGTATTATATGGCGACTTAAGGTTCGGTGAGCGCTCCACCCCTGTTTTATCAGCAATATATTGATATGTTACATCAGAACCCAACGGCATATTGGCTTTCAGGCGGTTGTAAAATACGCTAGCAATCTTACGCTGATCCTCGCAAGTTTCCACGCCAGACCCACAGCCAATCGATTCACGCTGAATAATCGACGCTAGTGTTATCCCCTGATACAAAGTCAGCCCTCGAGCCTTAAATTTACCATCCAAATTATATTTCTTAACAATCTTCTCCAGATGATCAATTGAGCGCTGCAAAACCTGTTCTGCAGTTTCATCTGGGGAAATATAGAATGTTTCACCGTAAATATACCCTTCAAGACCAGCATTTTCCGGCCTACCCGCAAAAACTAGACTATCATACTTAGCGGCAAATGCCTTTTTTATCTGATCATCCGAGAATCCCGCCTTAAGCAACACGGATTCAACTTCTCTGCCGTCAGAATTCTTCATTTTTTTATTCAAAGTCGATCCAGGATAAAATGTTATAGCAATCTCATCAGTTTTACCGCTAGTCAAATGATTAATTATCTCATCGACAGATTGCGAAGCTTTTACAGAATAAACGCCAGCCTTAAACTTGCTCGCTGAATTATGGAGCCTTGTGTAAATAGAAAATGCTAAAGAGTTTTTGATAATTTTATTATCCTCTAAAGTTTTAGCAATATCACTAGACCCCATGCCTTCTTTAATATTAATCCTGAAAGCTTGCCGGCTATTTACGTCGGCAGGAGAAAGCATCTGCTTGTACCACACTGTTGCCCCAAGGGCGCCGATTCCAGCGATAGCCACAACTATTGATAACACTAATAGCCAAATACGTCGTTTACGAATTTTCATAATTCTCCTCCAAAAAATCCTGCAAAATTATGCTAGCAGCCTCCGCATCAATCTCGCCCTTATCTTTAATTTTATTCCCCAATCTCTGCTCAGCCTGCACGCTCGTTAAAGATTCGTCCTGAAAAACAATCTCCGTATCAAGCTCAATGTCTTCAAATTGCTTAACAAATTCTTTCACAAATTCCGTCTGCTTCGTTGGTTCGCCAGATTGATTTCGTGGATAGCCCACTACGATAGTATTAATGTCGTGCCTCAATACTAGCTCTGTTATTTCCTGAACAATATTTTCATTATTTTCCAACCAACCGAACGGCACAGCGATCTTCACTTGCGAATCCGCCATAGCCAAACCGATTCGCCGCGACCCAACATCCAGCGCTAAAAAGTTTTTACTTGACATCTTTTATCTTAAATTCGACATTAATTTTATTGACATCTTTTGGAACAGATTTAACCCAGAATGGCGAGAATTTAACATCGACATCCTCAACACCTTCGATAGATTCAATAGCAGACTGAACTTCTCCGTAACTCTTGCCTTTAGCTTGATCCTTTACGTTCGCTTCTTTAATATCTGGACCAACCTTGCCATTCGTAGTTAAGCGCACAGTCTGTGTATTATGCGCCTTAGAAAATTGCGAGAACGCAATCTTGCTTACTCCATTGTCATAAATTCTCTGTGACTTCTTACCAGAAATCTCCTCTTTAAGCTTTGCTTCCACAAAGTTTTTTAGTTCATTCTTATCAATAGCCAATGCGCTGGCGGTAATTGTCGATTTTAGAGTTACAGCTCCAGTTGCTTCGCCATCTACCGCTACACTTGAGTTAGGTTCTGATCGGTTTTCAACGTAGCTTTCCGTTATAACCGTTGCCGAATCGCCGAATGATGACAACAACTGCTCTTTTAATCCATCAATCTTCTTTTCGCTCAGCTTGCTTTTTGCCGATTCTATATCACTAGCCGTCACAACCGTTGCAGTTTTATCGGTGCCGCCACTAGTAGCAGACCGTAGCGATGCAGAAATGTCATCAACCGAAATACTCATACTACCAGTTGCCGCATTATACTGAGCCCCGCCCTCACTGGCGGTAATTACGCCAGAAGCAGAACCCGGGCAAATATATCCTGGACAATTACGCTGATAAGAGCCGCCTGGAACAGTCACAGAAGAATTTAAAGTGTAAGATAACCCACTATTCTTTAAAATTGTACCAGCTGCAATAGTAATACTATCTGGGGAAACATTCTTAAAAACCACCACTCCAGTAGCTTTTTCTCCGACATTCTTCTTGCCTGTAGCAGAAAATTCAACACTAACTTCCTTTGCTAATTCTTTCTTTACAGACTTAATGACATTAGATTTCGCATTTGTAGAAGCTGTTTCACTCAAGTTGACGGTATCACTGACTGTCATACTGGTCGTCTTTGCTGAAATAATAATCGTAGCGTGTGGCGCAAACCAAATTGCCCAAACCAAAAATACGATCAAAAGTAAGGTACTGCCGCCTATCAATAAGAACTTCTTACGAAATGTATTAAAATCAGGGACTTTTGGTTTTTTAACCATCTTTTTCAGAGAGTCCAATCCCTTAGATTCCTTCTTGTTTGCGTCAGCTATAACATTATCTACGGCAGAGTCTTCATCGGATTTCTTTGATCTTTTTGCGGAATCCGCCATATCTCCAACCGCCAGCTTACCGCCATCAATTACATCATTGTCGTCATCAACTTTCAGAACTGGAATCTCCGCAATTTCCGGCTTGCTCTGAAGCGTTTTTGCAATAGGAATTTTCGCCGTTGCCGCCAATCCAGCCAAAACCGAATCATTCGTGATTAATACAATTCTCTTATCCGCCGAAGTTGCCGCCCGAGCTAGTAATCGAATATTGACCGCACTCTGTAAAACGCCAATTCTTCGAGGTGGGACTAACGCAATAATCCTCTCTTTCGACGCCTTAATCTTACTAATTATCGTCGTAATGTCGTCTTCTACATCGATATAAATAACGTCTTTATTCATTTTAAATCTTTAACAACCTATTTACTTTTTCAACTAAACTATTACCGTCTTGACTACCGATAATTGTATCATATCCAACTCGCAACAAACCCATTGCAGTTACAAATGTGTGATCGCTAATATCTCCGGTTTCGTCAACTATTCCTGTAATATCACTTGGATTGATATATTGAACTACCGGTTTCTTAGTAAAAGGTAGGTCTTCTGGCCAGCGTCGAGTTTTCAGAGCTTCAGTAATTTTCTGCAAGCTCGATCCGCCGCCACACAGTAAAATCCTATTCGGCAAATAATCGACATTATCAAAATCGCTCAGCGCCAATTCAACACCTGATAGCCAAACTTCCAAAGTCTTGTCGATCGCCGCGTCAACTTTTTTCTTTACGCTAGGCTTCAAATTCTCATTATCAATATTCAGCTTCAACTTTTCTGCATCTTTGAAGCTTAAATCCAGGTCAGCCGCAATAGTTCTAGTGAAACTTCGTCCACCAATACCAAACATCTTCGTGCCTTCGACTCCGCCGTCATTAACAACCGCAATATCCGTCGTGCCACCACCGATGTCTGCTAGAATTGCCGTGAAATTGCTATCCGTATCCGATCCTAAAACGCTCCTACTCACCGCAAATGGCTCGGCAGCCACAGCCACCAAATCCAGCGCAAGCTCGTCCGCAACCTTCTCTAACGCGCCGATATGAACCATCGGAGCAAACGCCGTGTAAATCTGCACCGCCACATCTCGCCCCTGAAAACTAATCGGATTCGAAACTTTATAGCCATCAATATGAATACTCACCAGCGCCGAGTTGACCAATTTCACCTCAACATCTTCATTGCCAGTTTCTAGTGCAATTTGAGCCTGAGCTTTTCCCTGAGCTCGCTCCTGGACTTTCTCAATGATAAATTCCATCTCGGCAATGTCTAATGGCTTATTCGGCTGCGGCCTACGATAGCGAATAGTATTCGTAACACCCTTAACTAATTCGCCCGCGATACCAATAACGACCCGCTTGCCCTGAACGCCAGCTTGATCCTCAGCCTCAGACAGAGCCTCCTCACAATTCGCCACAACCCCAGCAATATCAGCAATCGCACCGCTATGCATATCGCCCATTTCCTGCTGCTTTCGACCAACACCAATAATCTTCAGCTCGTCGTCTTTAACTTCAGCGATTAACGCCTTAACCACTTCCGTACCAATATCTAAGCTAACCAATAGTTCGCGACTATCTTTATCAGACTTCTTCAACATGTCTTTCAATGCCATATAAGAAATATTATATAACGCTTGTGATTTTAGAGCAACAGTTAATTATCTATCTTAAAACAGCCTTGATTCGACGAATTCCAGCCGAACTAGATTCTTCTTTGGTGATTTTGAATCGCTTGCCATCTTCAGCCAAAATTCCAGTGTGTTCGACGTGTGGGCCACCGCAAACTTCAAAGCTGACAATATCATCGTCCTTACCAATGGAATAAACCTTAACCTCATCGCCGTAACGCTCACCAAACGCGCCAATTGCACCCATGCTCAATGCCTCGCCCGTTGGATAAACAGCAAAACTAACCGGCAAATCTTCATCAATCCAAGCGTTAACTTGATCTTCGACCGCCTGTTTTTCTTCTGGCGTCAATTTATCGTGATTAAAATCAAAGCGCAATCGATCGGCGGTAATATTACTTCCGTGTTGCTGTAAATCTGGCGCATTCAAAACCTTACGTAACGCCGCACCCAACAAATGCGTCGCCGTGTGATATTTCAGATGAATAGAGTCATGACCTTCCAAACCGCCGCTAAATTGTCCCTTGCGCGCCGTCTTAGAGCGTTGCCTCTGCTCATCCATTTTCGCGGTAAATTCCTCGCGCCAATTGTCCGAAAGCTTTATCCCCTGTTTATACGCCTCTTCCGTACTGAGTTCCACTGGGAAACCGAAAGTGTCGTACAAAGTGAACAATTCTTCACCAGTCAAGCCATCGTCAATGTAACGCTGCATTTGTCGCAAACCTTTTCTCAAAGTCTGGCGAAAAGCTTTCTCTTCCTTAACGAGGACAGCAATTATATTGTCGCGATTATTCTTCACCTCTGGAAAATCAGCTTCATACAAATCAGCAATCGTCGGCACAACTTCTTGCAGGAAATTCTGCTCGATTCCCAAGTCAAAACTATAGCGAATTGCCCGACGGAGCAGACGACGCATTACATAGCCCTGCTCTTTATTACTTGGCACACACCCATCAACCGCCATAAACGTCGCAGCCCTCAAATGATCAGCAATCACTCGCATACTTTCGGTGTGTGAAGTGTAATCCTTGCCGCTCAGATCTTGCAGCTTTTCAATAATCGGCCAGAGCAAGCTAATCTTAAAGACGTCAGGATCATTATTTACTGCAGCCGCGATTCGCTCAAGTCCAGATCCATGATCAATATTTGGCTTATCAAGCGGCTCAAATTGCCCCTCAGCAACTTTTTTATACGCCATAAATACGTTATTGCCAATCTCCATAAATCGACCACAATCACAGTTTGGATGACAATTTTCACCAAATTTTGGATCATGCTCAATGAAATCAAACTCATAAAACATCTCACTATCCGGACCACACGGATCGCCAACCGGAGTAGTTTCTGGACCACCATTACGACTCCACCAGTTTTTGCTGCCATCATAAAAGAAAATTCTTTCACCTGGATTTACACCACGCGCCGCTCCCTGCTCTTCGCTGCCGATGTCCGCCATTTTTGCATCGATGCCCTTTTCTGCAAACTTTTTCTGCCATAATTTAGCCGCTTCAACATCTTTCTCAATATTATATTCCGGCGCGCCAATAAAACACGTTACATACAATCTCTGCGGATCAAGACCAATTTCCTCAGTCAAAAACGTCCACATCCAGCCAATTTGCTCCTCCTTGAAATAGTCGCCCAAACTCCAGTTTCCAAGCATCTCAAAAAACGTCGTATGACGATTATCACCAATGTCGTCAATGTCCTGCGCTCGCAAACACGTTTGAGAATCAGCAATTCTCTTGCCTTCGGGATGCGCCTCACCAAGCAGATACGGAATCATCGGCTGCATTCCGGCGCCCGTAAATAAAGTCGTCGGGTCATTAGTTAAAATCAACGGCGCACGCTCAACAACGGCGTGACCCTGTTTTTTATAAAATTCAAGATATTTACTACGTATTTTTTGGGCATTCATGAGTGTAATTATACCATAAAATAACCCCACCTTACAGATGGGGTTTATAGATCAAATCACCAATCTCAACAGATTATTCAGCTACTTCTTCAGCTGGCTCTTCTTTTGGTTGATTCTTGCGAAGTTTTTCTGGATTGCGGATGGCTTTGTGCTTGTCAGCTGAGACTTCCTTAACCCACTTTGGCAATTTAACGCCAGCTTCTTTCAATAACTTAACTACGCGTGGTGTTGGCTGTGCGCCATTGTCCAAATATTTCTGAGCCAATTCAACTTGGATATTTGATTCTTTAGTGTGTGGATTGTAGCTACCTACATAAGCGACTACACGACCGCTTGATGGGTGACGATGTGCTTCTTGTACCGCCAAGCGATATACTGGATAACCTTTGCGACCCAAACGTTGCAAACGAATTGCTAGCATAAAATTAATTCTTCCTTTAACTCTACGTTTTATTATTCCTTACTTTAGAACAGTTTACACTATTTTTCCTATAACGTCAATCTGTTTTCACGATTCCGCCACCCAAACATTCATCACCGTCATATATTACCGCAGATTGACCCGCGGCTACGGCACGCTCCGAAGCAGAAAGACGCACAATATCTCCGTCAATTTTCGCGTCAAATAAAGCGCCTCGATGACGCAGCCGAACTTGCACATCCTTATCTTTATGCGGCGCTTGGCTAATCCAATGAATATCCACCAATCTAAGTTCTTTTCGCCACAAACTTTCATTGTCAATTGATCGCGACACGTAGACCTCATTTTTCTCCATATCCTTGCCCACAACATAATAAGGTAATCCTCCGCCGACGTTCAGCCCATGACGCTGACCGAGTGTATAGAAAATTGCGCCGTCATGTTTACCGACGACAGATCCCGTCTGCTGATCAATGATATTTCCCGGCGCAGTTTTAATATATTCCGACAAAAACTCACGAATTCCAACTTGCCCAACAAAACAAATTCCCATCGATTCCTTTTTACTAGCCGTCCACAAACCACGTTCTTTCGCCATTTCGCGAACTTCCGCTTTCGTGAAATCGCCCAACGGAAATATGGTTTTTGATAAAGCCTCCGAAGTCACTCTATATAAAAAATACGTTTGGTCTTTATTACTATCACGAGCGCGTAATAATTTAGCCGACGAAGACGATTCATGAGCAACACGCGCATAATGCCCTGTCGCGATATAATCCGCTCCAGCCGCCAACGAAGCCTCCAAAAATATCTTAAACTTCACTTCTTGATTACACATAATATCTGGGTTTGGCGTGCGGCCCGCTTGATATTCGCGAATCATGTAATCGACAACGTTTTGCTTATATTCTTTCTGGAAATCAAAAACTCGAAAATCAATACCCAAGCCAACTGCCACACGCTTGGCGTCAGCAACATCTTCCGCCCACGGACAATGCATTCCAGGAAGATCTTCCGACCAGTTTTTCATATAAACACCCGTTACATCGTAACCCTGCTCAACCAAAAGTGCCGCGGCCACAGAGGAATCTACACCGCCCGACATTCCAACAAAAACTTTCTTGCTCATCTGGACAACCCCAGGGCGAATAGCCCAATTCTCATTAACTCACCCATTGCCAACCACCAGCCCCACGGCGTCAACCACCACCACGAATTCCAGTTTTTATCAGAAGCGACAGGATGGCTCCGGATTTTGACATCGTTAAATTGCGCTGAAAATTCGAGTTGCGCCCGACGCATATGATATCCACTCGTCACCAAAATCACATCTTCAATTTTTCTCGAATCGACAATTTTCTTCACCTCAGTGGCGTTTTGTCTAGTCGTCTCGGAAGACTCGTCCATAACAATAGCTTTCTCAGGAACGCCGCTATTAATCGCTCGCTGATACATAGCCTTAGCGTTGGACGGACCAGTTTTATCGGCCGCCGCGCCCGACACAACAATCACTGGCGCCCAACCTTCTTTATACAGTTTAATAGCCTCGTCAGTCCGCGCATTTGTATCGCCACCGCTGACAACAACTATTGCATCAGCCTTACGACAATCGCCTTCGCCCACGCTTTGACATTTTCCTAAATCATTCGGTGACAAATATGCGCTAAGCCCAAAAATCACCAAAGCAGCAAAAATAATCAAGCCAACTAGTTTATGGATCATCGACGAGTCCTCTTCATTTCCGCTTGCACAGCTTCGATGATAAATTCGCCAGCTCGCTTTATATTCTCATCATTGTTCAGCTTTCCTAAGGTAAGCCTTAGACTTCCGTCAATCTCTGATTCGCTCAGACCAACACTCGCTAGTACATGAGAACGCGTTCCAGAATTAGCCGCGCAAGCACTACCCGTAGCCACTAGAACTCCACGAGATTCTAACAAAAACACCAATCTTTCAGCGTCAATTCCAGAAAATGATATATTCAAAAAACTCACCAAACTTTTTTTCATATCTGACGATATCAACATATCAGGAAAAGCTTGCTTCAAATCTTTTATCAACTCTTCCCGCAACTTTCGCAGTCGCTTCACTTCAGCAGAACGTCGTTTTTGTGCCAATTCCAAAGCCGTCGCAAAACCAACTACGCCAGCAACGTTTTCAGTTCCACTGCGCAGACCCAATTCTTGACCGCCACCAAAAATATTAGCTTTCAGCGTAACACCAGGTCGCACCCACAATAAACCAACTTGCTTTGGACCGTAAACTTTTGCCGCAGACAATGTCAATAAATCAACGCCCAGCCTTTTAATTTTCACATCAATTAGAGCCGCCGCCTGCGAAGCATCAGTGTGAAAAATCAATGGTAAAGATTCGCCATTTTCTTGACGCCTGAGCCGCTCAGCTTTTACAATTTCCGCAATTTCTTCAATCGGTTGAATGTAGCCCAGCTCATGATTCACCAGCGCAATACTAACAAATCCAACATCTGGCGTTAACATTTTTTTAACCGTGTTCGGGTCTATTCGTCCATTTTTCATTGGCGGAATAAGCTTCACTTCCGAACGCGCTTTTGCGGAATTAATCACCGAATCATGCTCAATTGCCGAAATTAGACTTACGCCATTTGCCACATTAAACGCTAAATTGACAGACTCAGTTGCTCCAGCTGTCATTATCAATTCATCAGCCATCACACCCAAGCAGCGCGCCAGCCGAGCCTTCGCGTCTTGATATTCACGCTTTGTAAATATTGCCGGAGCGTACGGACTAGACGGATTGAAAAACTTTTCAGAAAAATATGGCAACATTGCCTCAACCACCAACGGATCCATTGGCGTGGCAGCAGCATGATCAAGATAAATATAGTCTTTATTCACTTTTTTATTATATCAAAGCGGCCGACCGGTTTGCGGATCTTTCTTATATAATTGCCGAGAAACTCGCTCGTAATATTCCTTAGTTGCCAAGACAAAATTCTGAAGCTCGTCGCCCTCCAAGTAACTATAGCGATAATTCGGCTGAATCTTCAAAATTCCCTTTGGCTGCACTTCATAACGCGTCGTCAATTCTTGCCGGCCACCCTTACCGTCAGCAACTTCTTCATACCAAATCCAAGTATCTTTATCTAAATTAAAAAATTCTCGTCGCGCAACATACGCCGGCTTATCGCCAAAAATTGTTGCGCCAATTTCACTTTCCAATTGGATTAGCTCGCGCTCGGTAAATTTCTTTAATGGGCGATCTTTTTTACGAAATTTCAATAAAGACACCGCATCACTATCATCAGCAAAAACCAAACTTCGTACTTTTTTCAAAAACTTAGTCACTTATTGCACCTCATTAGCTTTAGCTTTGCGAAGCTCTGCCAACAAATTACCAATTTCCAACGGAATTTTAGTAGGATAAGCGTCGAGATTATTAAGCTTATTTCTATAATCAGCAAAAGAGCTCTTGGCATTATTTTCAATAGGTTTTTGATTAATCGCAACCTTACCAAATTTCAGATTAGAATCAGTGTTAATATTATTTTTTGCACAATCAGGAAAAGCAGCGTTAACTGCTTCGCGAGCTTCAATTTCAGGTGTCTTCGTAACACATTCCGGCGTACTACTCATTTTCTCCACTTTCAAATGCCAAAAAGTTCTTGTGTGTTGTGAAGAGTAGCTTGGCTTAAAACATCAAAATCAATATTTCGCTGCTTCACCCAATATTCAGCCACTAATCTCACATATTCTGGCTTGTTTATATTACCACGAAACGGCGCTGGTGTCAAGAATGGCGCGTCAGTTTCTAGCAATAATCGCTCCAGCGGAATTGAAGCGAACAATTCTTTCTGCAGTTGATCCTTTGTGAACGTACTAATTCCATTAAGTCCAACGTACAAATTTCGCGAAAAACCTTTTTCCAAATTTTCACGCGTATCTGTAAAACTATGCAACACGCCGCGAAGCCCAGGAAAATTATCGAAGATTGGCCAAAAATCATCCCAAACCGACGGTTGACCTGCGGCACCATCGCGAACATGAAAACTTACTGGCAAATTGTAATCAATCGCCATTTGAAGTTGCGCTTCTAAGCCCTCAATTTGTGTTTCCCGCGAACTGTTATTGTAATAATAATCAAGCCCAATTTCACCAATTGCCACAATCGGAGAATTTTCCGTCTTATTCTCCAGTAAAGTTTTGACATCTCCCCAGCCATCTTTCGTGTCGTGTGGATGAACGCCAATTGCCGCCCAAGTAAACTTATGATTCGCGGCAAATTCCACGGCTTGACGACTACTTCGCTGGTCAGTACCGACACAAATCATGCCAATATTCGCCTCGACCGTTTCTTTGTAAAATTGCTCGCGATTGTCCGTAAAAAATTCCGTATCGTGCAAATGACAATGCGAATCTATCAGACGTAAACCCTCAGTCGCACTTTTCTTATCAGCCTCAATCATAAACTATTTAACCTGAGATTCTGTTTTCGGAGCACGTGGATCTGGCGTATGAATATATTTGCGCGGGAACAAAGGCGTCAATTCTGACGGCACGACACCGCTAGCAAACATATCATGAATTTTCTCGGCGGTTTGCGGCATAAATGGACGAAGCATGTCAGACACTTGCAATAATGTGCCACAAGCGTGCGCCAAGATCTCACTCAAATGCGACTCTGCTTCTGGATCTTTATCACGATTTTTAGCAACTTGCCATGGTTGAACTCGCTCAATATATTGATTCAAAGAGCGAACAATTAGCCAAATTTCGTCCATTGCTTGATCGAACATATAGCTTTCCATTGCCTGACGATACGGTCCCATATCGTGTTCTGATTGTGGAGCATCGCCAATAACGCCAGCTTGATAACTCTGCACCATTTTAGCGACTCGCTGAACCAAATTACCCAAATCATTGCCAAGCTCACCATTATACGCAGCTTCAAACTTTTCCCAAGTAAAGTCGCCGTCATCTTGCGTTGGTACGTGACGCAAGAAATAATATCGAAACGCCTCGGCGCCATAATCTGGAATAATATCGGCTGGACCAACACCATTTCCGAGACTCTTTGCCATTTTCATTCCGCCAGAATTGATAAATCCATGAACAAGCAATACTTTCGGAAGCGGCAAATCTAGCGCCATGAGCATTGCTGGCCAAATACCAGCGTGGAAACGAAGAATGTCCTTGCCGATAACTTGCACGTCAGCCGGCCAAAAAGATTGCCACTCTTCTGGACGATCAGGATAACCAATAACCGTAATGTAATTGCTCAAAGCATCCAGCCAAACGTACATGACTTGATTATCATCGCCAGGAACTGGCACACCCCAGCTAAGATTTTTACGCGGACGAGAAACCGACACATCTTTCAAACCATCTTTCATCAATTCCAAAAACTCTTTTTTACGGAATTCAGGCACGATTCTCATTTTATTTGACTCAATTGCCTGACGAATATTGTCCGAAAAAGCACTGGTCTTAAAATAGTAATTTTCCTCACTCAAACGCTGATAAGGCGTCTGGTGATCTGGACAAACCCCATTATTATCAGCAGCTTCTTTATCCGTAACAAAAGCTTCGCACCCCTGACAATACCAGCCTTCATATGAACCTTTGTAAATGTAACCAGCCTCAACGAGTTTCTGCCAAATATATTGCACCGCAGCAACGTGATGTGCGTCAGTTGTTCGAATAAAATCCGTCACTGAAATATTCAGCTCAGCAATCATCTTCTTAAAATTGACGTGCGTTCGATCGACGTATTCTTGAGGGGTTTGATTTTGGCTGGCGGCTTTGGCGGCAATTTTATTGCCATGCTCATCCACACCAGCTTGAAAACGAACTTCACGACCGTTTTGTCTGGAATAACGCGCCCACACGTCTGCCAACATATAATCCATAGCATGCCCAACGTGTGGCAAGCCGTTTACGTAAGGAATAGCAGTAGTGATGTAAGCGTGTTTCTTAGTCATAAAGAAATTATAACAGATTCAGCAGAGTGCCGCCACTGGCGTAAATGTCAATCATAGTATGTTATAATAAAAATTGAAACAATACTTAACAGGAGGAGATTGTGAAGAAAATTTTAAAAAGCTTAGTGGCGGCAATGATCGTAAGTGCCATCATAGTCACAGCAAGCACACCTACAACAACCCATGCGGCAGGCGGAGATTGGCGCAAAGACTCAATCGGATGGTGGTACAGAAATTCGGACGGCAGCTACCCGAAGAGCAAATGGGAGAGGATTGGCGACAAATGGTACTACTTTGATGGTCGCGGATATATCATTCACAGTAAATGGGAATATATAAACGGACATTGGTACTACTTTAATACCAGCGGACACATGACCGAAAATACCTGGAAGATGATCGGAGACAAGTGGTACTACTTCGACACTAAAGGTCACATGCTGCACGACCAGTGGGTCGGCGACTACTACGTCGGTAAAGATGGCGATATGTTAAAGAATACCGTCACACCAGATAACTATGTAGTTGGAAGCGACGGAAAGTGGGACAAGAGGTTTTCAAGAGAATTAGCAGAGATAGCTAAATATCAAAACCTAGATAATTCCAGATTCTCTAAGTTTGGAGCTGCACACTACATTTCAACCTACTACAAACTAGACTACACTGCAGCACTCCAATTACTAGAGATAATATATCCAAATTACAATCCCATCAATAACGCAAAAAGAGCAATAAAATTTTTCATGCAACCATCAGCCGATATCAACAAAGACCCTCACGCATGGATTTCCAGAAGTAAACTAATAGAAAGATTTACCGATACAGGACCCAAGGGTGATTTTAGGTTCTCAAAGGAAGAGGTTGAAAAAGCGCTTGATGAGCTAAACCATGAAATCGACGTTGCTAGGATGTTCCAAATGCAGGCTATAAAGGCTCTAAAATCTATGGATTCCTACAGCCATAGATCAAAAGCAGGCTATGAAGAAGGTCTTACTGAGAACGGCTTCACCAAGGAAGAAATTGACAATGCCCTTAATACAGTAAAAATTGACTTTGCATATAACGCTCAACTAAAAGCTAGTGATATGCTATCAGGGCAGAAACCCACCATCTCAAGAAATCTCGTTCTAAGACACTTGCAAGAGGGCTATAAATTCACTAAGGAAGAGGCAGAAGAAGGTCTACAGCGTCTGAATTATGACTTCAAGATCAACCTACGTAATCTTATTGAGAAAAATTACACCACAAGCAATGGCTATAACGGTATGCTTTCAAAAAAATCCATAATAATCAAAATAGCCCGCGATCAAGAGATGAAGGATTCAGAATCATACATCCGTGAAGTATTAGAAGAATATAATATTAATTACACCGAGCGAGCAAAGCTGCGTGCTATAAATGATCTAAAAAATATAAAATGGAGCAGAAGTAATTTAATAAAATCTCTTGTCGACGGATGGGGGTTCACTCAAGAAGAAGCTACCAACGCCGTTAAGGATTTAAAGCACGATAATTTGACAGATTAATTCAGTCTTTTGGTGTAAAGAACGACTCAGTTCAAAGCCGCTGAGTCGTTCTTATTTAATTCCGCCACTCTTTCAGTAGTCTCTTCCAATCTTCAATCGCCAAATCTTCAGCGCGAGCATCTGGTGAAATTCCTGCATTTTTCAGCAATTCTTCCGCCGCACTCTTATCAATCCCCAGCCCACCGCTCAAACTAGAACGCAACTTCTTACGCTTTGCAGAAAATCCAGCCTTAACAATGCGGAAAAAATCTCTCTGATCTTCTGGAATAATTAACAGATTGTCGCGAGTTCTTAAGACCACAACCTGCGAGTCAACTTTTGGAGGCGGCGTAAAAAACTGCCTAGGAACTTCAATATCCAACTCCGCTTCGGCAAAAATCTGAACGCTCACAGACAGAACACTCATATTTCCAGCCTCTGCCGCAATTCTCTCGGCAACTTCTTTTTGCACCAATAGTACCGCAATGCTCGGCTTATTTTCCGCAGTCATCAATTTCTCAACAATTTTGCTGGTAATGTAATACGGGACGTTAGCTACGACTTTGTAATTTTTTGGCAATTGGTTCAGGTCAAATTGCAATATATCTTGATTTACGACAGTTAATTTTTTCCCAGGAAATTGCCCTGGTAATTTTCGCGCCAAATCCGCGTCAAACTCCACAGCGGTCACCGAATTAGCCCGAGCCAACAAGCGACTAGTCAAAGTACCCAGCCCCGGGCCGATCTCCAATACGACATCATCACCCGTCAATTCGGCCGCTTCAGCAATATCCGCTAAAATCTCCGGATCCTTCAGCCAATGCTGTCCAAGCGATTTTTTTGGTCCACGAGAAGAAGTCATTTAGCGCCCATCTCCATTCGTCCAGTCGGTCGCTAAGTCGAATCCGTGCGGATGTTTGGCTGCAAATCCACCGGTATCATAAACCTTGCCCGGGCCCATGCTGGTCTCAACCACCGAACATCGTGGATAATTGCCATAATTGGCCGCCACCAAAATATAGCCGTCCTTATCGACCTTCGCACCATCCGCCCGCACTGTATAAGTACCGCCGCTACCGCAAGCTTTTATCACAATATTCATCGGCAAGTCATAATACGTTTCACGATGCGCTACGCCCTTGGAGTCGGTAAATATCTGCGCGCCCTTACTTTTCGTCAATGGATTTTTAGGCTTCGTGCCAATTATTTCAATCTGCTTCTTTGGCTGCTTTGTGATTTCGCTAGCAACTTCCTTACGACTAATCTCGCGCTCATTCTCTACCTCAACCTGATAAGTCACCTTCCGCACACCTTTTTCCCCAAGCTGCTTAACACTCTTAAATCCAATCGGCTGAGAATCGTCCTTAATCTGCTCAATCTCAAAATTAATATCAACTTCTTCAGTTATCGTTCGCTGTTTTGATCGATCAATCTTCATTACCAGACCCACACCGTTCACCAAAAGATCGTCGGAATTCGTAAAATGCGTCTTATCTTCGCGGTACAAAGTCAGTCCGGCAGCCTTCGCAATTAAAGCCGGCGTCTGCTCGGCGGTAGTTATTTTTAGACGTTTATTTCCATCGACGATTGTTATTGGGCGAGCGCGGAAAATATTGACCTGGTATTTTGCACCCGTCAATTCCATATCAATATTTGGCTCAACCGCGTCAATCTTTTCGTCAATCGTAATCTTAGCCGCACGCAAGGCCTGCCGAACGGTCAATGCATTTGTGATAATGGTCTTTTCTTCACCGCGATCATAAATACGAACCAAATGTTCACCAGAAGTCTTTCCGTCAGCAAACGAAATCATTGGAGTCGCAATCGCAACTAACACGGCTAATCCAATAATTTTTCCAAAAAATAAACCTTTTGCGCGCATAATCATATAATGACTTGTAAACCTAGTCAAATAAATTATACCAAATTAAGCACTTTTTATCTATAGACTACAGCCAACTTACGCCACCAGCATTAGTCTACCACCATTTTTGGCGATTCCACGCGTCGTAAGCTCCAGCCCAACTACCATATCTACTCACGGCATAATCATTGAAAACTCTAATCTGACAGACTGGATCACTTTGCCAGTTTGGACAAGCCTGAGAAAGCTTATCTATATTCGTCTGACCGAGCCCAGCATATTGCCCATACCTAGCCGTCGTTCGCCAAGTTGACTCTTTCGTAAAAATGAAGTTCACATAGCCATAATCATCAGGGCTAATACCAGCCGCAGACATCCAATCCGAATGAGATCCAGAAGGTAGGCTAACTTTCGTCCCCACAATCTCAATCTGCTTCTTTGACTCTTTTGTCACAACGCTAGCGATTTCCTTGCGGCTCACCTCCACACCGTTCTTCATCTCAACTTCATAAGTGACATTTTTCTTACCGTTCTCGCCCGCTTGTTTTACTTCGCGATATCCCGAATCTCGATTCGCGTCTTGAACTTTTTCAACCTCAAATTTCACATCTTCTTCTGCGGTTATAGTTTGCTTGCCATTACGCCAAAGCTCAATTTTCATTCCAGGAATAATTTTCACCGAACGATCCACGGACAGCGTATCATCTTTCTTTGGGTCGATATTTTTCTCTTTTAATAGCTCGCCAACCGTCTTAGCATGTGTACGAATGACAGATTCTTTACCATAAAGTACAAAATTAACTATCGAAGCTCTGTCAATTTTCATCACCATGTTTGCGCCATCAACCGCCATATTATCGGAATTGGATAGAGTAGTTTTGTCCTCTTCAAAAACTTCGATTCCAGCAACCTTCGCAATCAAAGCCGGCGTCTGCTCGGCAGTAGTTACCTTTAGACGCTTATTTCCATCGACAATTGTTATTGGACGAGCGCGGAAAATGTTAATATTGTACTTCTCCGCCACCATCTCCGAATCAAGACTCGGCTCGACTACGTCTTGGCGTTCATCAATAGAAAACTTAGCCAATTTCAAAGCCTCGCGAATCGTCCTCGCTTTTGTGACAATCGTCTTTTCTGCGCCCCTGTCATAAATCGTCACTAATTTTTCACCAGCCTTGACTGCTGGCTTAGTAGCGTCAGCTAACGCTTGATTAACAAAAAATAGACCGCCAACCAGCATCAATATCGCGCCAGAAACGAACGTAATTTTCTTAGAGTAATGTTTTGCTTGTAATCTTATACCCATAAGTTCACACCCACAACGCAGGTATTCTTATTATATCAAATTTTCTCCAAGCGCGCGAACTCGACGTTCAATTTCTTAATATTTCCGTTGTCAAATTGAACCGTAACACTCAACCCTTCGCTATCAATAATTTCCCCCGAGCCAAAACTTGGGCTGCGAACTCGATCACCAACTTCCAAACCAATATCTTCTGAATAAAAATCAGGCTCTACCATCGGCTGAGCTGGTCTATCAACACCACCAGCCATCAAGCCCATTTCGTCCAAAAACCTCGATGGCATGTTATAGCCAATCTGACCAAATTGCGTCCGAGAGCTGGCACAACTAACGAACAATTCTTCCCTCGCCCGAGTTACACCAACATAGCACAACCTGCGCTCTTCTTCGACGTCATCAGCGTTGCCGCTATCAAATACTCTTGCGTGCGGCAAAATCCCCTCTTCCAATCCCGCCAGAAAAACCACCGGAAACTCCAAGCCTTTAGCCGCATGAAGCGTCATGAGCGTTACTTGTTGATCGGCAGTTGTATCCGTCGAAGACATCAAAGCCATCTCTTCCAAAAACGTCGCCACGTCAACGTAAGCCTTCGCCTCCGACAAGAGCACGCCTATATTTTCCATTCGCTCCTCAGCTTGCGGCGTTCCGTCGTTTATAAAATCTTCATAGCCAGTACTTTTCATGATTTTTTCAATCAGTTCGGCTGGAGATCCGTCAATTTCCTGCTGCAAATCGTGCAATTTTTGACCAAACTCTAGCAACGGACGTTTTGCACGCGCCGTCAAAGTATCCGCCTCCTCAACCATCAGCAACCCGCTAATTATGTCTTTCCCTGAAGCGTCATTCCAGTCCAAAAACTTAGAAATACTCACCGCGCCAACGCCACGTTTTGGTGTATTCACAATTCGCAAAAAACTAACTCGATCACTCGGCTGATATAACAATCGAAGATATGCTAACAAATCCTTAACGACCGCTCGATCCAAGAATCGCAGACCGCCGACGATTTTATACGGAATATAACTCTGACGCAGGGCTCGCTCAATTGCGTAACTTTGCGCATTCGTTCGGTACAACACCGCCACGTCACCATATTGACGACCGTTCGCAATTTGCGCCTGAATCTCATTCGCAATCGCCAAAGCCTCCTCAGACTCATTGTATAATTGCCATAATTTCGGCTCAACACCGTCGCCATTCGCCGTCCATAAATTTTTATCAGTTCTATGAATATTATGACTAATCAGCGCATTCGCCATATTCAAAATCGCGCCAGTCGAACGATAATTTTGCTCCAACTTAACCACCGTCGTACCTGGAAAATCACGCTCAAAATTGAGAATATTAGTGTAATCAGCCCCGCGAAAACTATAAATCGACTGAGCGTCATCACCAACCACGCATAAATTGCGACGCGAATTCACCAACAGTTTAATTAACGCATATTGCACCGCATTCGTGTCCTGATACTCGTCAATCAGAATATGCTCGAATTGCTGCTGCCATTTATGGCGAATATCCGGCTTGTTTCGCAACAATTCAACAGTTTTTATCAATAAATCATCAAAATCCAACGCCGAAGCATCTTTCAAAGCTTTTTCATAAGCAAAAAACAGCTCGGCTATTTTCTGTTCTCTTGGACCACGAGTTGAAGCCGAAAAATCCTCAGCACTTCTCATCTCATTTTTAGCGTTTGAAATAGCCGAAAGTACAGCTCGAGGTTTAATATCTTTATCAGTCAAGCCGCGAGACTTCATAATTTGCTTCATCAAGCTTATTTGATCATCGGTATCGTAAATTAAGAATCGCTTGTTCAGACCAATATTTTCACCATCCATCCGCAACATTCGCACGCAAATACTGTGAAAAGTTCCCATCCATGGCATAAATTGCCGATTTTCAGAATCTTCACCCAATATTTGCGCTAACCTCTGACGCATTTCCTTCGCGGCCTTATTAGTAAATGTAACCGCCAATATTCGACTAGGAAATATTTTCAACTCGCCAATCAAATAAGCGATTCTATGGGTTAGAGTTTTAGTCTTTCCAGATCCGGCTCCAGCCAAAATCAACAACGGCCCATCAACGTGCGTCACCGCTCGAGCCTGCTCGCTATTTAATCCGTCAGTAAAATTAGACATATATCTATTTTATCAGCAAAAAGTACGAAACAGCGCCGCCGGCCATACCAATTGCTAAAAATAGAACAATAAGCAACGCTATTAATAGTCCAGATTTTTTCTTTTCCTTGTCGATTGAAGGTTTTACCTCTGTAGATACGGCTGCAAACATCGGTGCCGGCTCAGAATCCATAGTTTCTTTTTCGGATAATTCAGAAGATTCAATCAGAGAGCTGTCAATGTTAGTGGACATTTTATCGTCTGAATCTTCAGGAACGCCAGCCTCCTCAATTGCTATAATTTCTGGACTCAAATCAATTGGCGAGTCGGGTGCATCGCCCAAAGAATTTTCGCTCATGCTGTAATTAGATAAATTGGTATTATATTGATGTTCCAATTTTATGTCCTCAGAATCAGCAGACATAGACGCATCTTCATCACTATTCATCTCAGAACTAGTCATAGTTTGGTTAACAGAACCAAGTGGTCGCTTCTCCACTTCAACATTAGCAATAAACGGAGACTCCAGCGGCGTAGTCATCGGCGCAGCAGGAGCTTCGCTATTACTTACGGCTAATGATTGAGCTATCTTATCAGTCAACGACAACTCCTCAGCGGACGCATCTTCAATCTCCGCAAAAGTAGATTCATTGTGTACGTCTTTAAGATCGGGAGTGTCGCTAAGATTATCTGATTGAGCAATCATATCAGACATTTCTTTCCCTACCGCAGAATGTCTATTATTTATGCTGATCACGTCCACCAAATCAGGCGAAGGCTGAATCGTCGTGCCAGTTCGGGATGGAGCGGGAGCAACAGGCTTTTGGATAGCACCGACAGATGAAGGTCTAACAACATCCATGAAACGACCAGTCGAGCGTCTCGCGATTACTGGCGCAGCTTTAACTTCGCTAGCAGCCACACCAGGAGTCCTGTTGGCTATTGAGGCGTTAGTAACTTTCTCGTTCGTAGGACTATCAACCTCTTTAGGAGTCGTATCGTCGTTAGAAGAGTCTTTTTTTGCTTCAGGCTGAGAGATCGATGATAAAGGAGCAGAAGCAACAGACG
>CALIRX010000036.1 GCA_938042055.1 uncultured Candidatus Saccharibacteria bacterium | reverse complement strand
AAACTTATTCACGCAGCCTACGATACGCTCGGACTACAAAGCTACTTAACTGCGGGCGAAAAAGAAGTCAGAGCTTGGACAATTCACAAAGGCTGGACTGCACCGCAAGCCGCGGGCGTTATTCACTCGGATTTTGAGCGCGGATTTATTGCCGCACAAATTGTCGATTTTAACGATTTAGTCGCTGCAGGATCAGAAGTTAAGGCTCGTGAAAACGGCAAAATTCGCACCGAAGGAAAAACCTACGTCATGCAGCCAAATGACGTCGTTGAATTTAGATTTAACGTTTAGCTAATTTCAATTTGTAAAATCGCTCGAGATTACCCTTACTGCCAGCCACTTCACTATCTTTTTTATCTAAAATAACAAAATGTTTCCTCGCCCAATCTTCAAAATCGGACAAAATCTGTCGGCGAACTTTATCATTTTTAATAATACCCTTATTAACCTGATGCCGCCCCGCTTCGAATTGAGGTTTCACCATAGCAATCAATATCGTATTCGTGTTCATCAAATTTTCTGCCACGTGCGGCAAAATCTCTCTCAGAGATATAAACGACACATCGCCCACGATAATATCAATTGCTTCATCAGCATAAAAATCACGAATATCGGTCTTTTCGTGGAGAGCAATTTTTGGATTCGGTCTCAAACTTGGATGGAGCTGATCCGTTCCAACATCAACAGCAAATACCTTTTTGGCGCCATGACGCAGCGAATAGTCAGTAAATCCACCCGTGCTCGAACCAATATCCAGAACGGTTTTATCCTGAAAATTAAGATGAAAATACTCCGCCACGCTTGCCAGTTTTAAGCCAGCTCGCGAAACATAAGTTTCTTTCTTCTCGAGCTTTATCTCGTCCGAATCAGACACTATAGTCCCTGATTTTTGGACAATTTTCTTATTCAAAAAAACATAGCCCAGGCGAATAAAATTATCCGCCTGAGACCTTGTTGATGCCAAACCACGCTCGACCAGAGCCTTATCTAATCGCTGTTTCATTAAATAGAACTATTTCTTTCGCTCGCGATATTCACCGGTGGATGTGTCAACGCTAATAATATCGCCCTGCTTGATAAATGCTGGAACTTTGACAACCAACCCTGTCTCCAAAGTGGCGTCTTTTAGTACAGATGAAGTCGTATCACCCTTAACCACATCTTCCGTGTAAGTAACTTCCAGATATTTATTCTTTGGCAGCTCAACGTTAATCACTCGACCGTCGAAGAATTGAAGACTTAATTCATCGCCTTCTTTCAGGTATTTACTAGCATCGTCCACGATTTCCGCAGCCAGCTCAAATTGCTCAAAGCTAGTCGGATCCATGAAATAGAACTTATCGCCGTCGTTATACAAATATTGCGCAGTTTTATTATTTACTTCCGCAGCTTCGATTCGCTCTTGGCCCTTGAAAGTCTTTGGAATGACACTTCCGTCAATTAGGTTTTTCAATTTCACGTTAACAATCGAACCGCCACGACCCATAACTTTTTGGCCGTATTCTACGACGCGATATGGCTTGCCGTCAATTTGACAAACTACGCCTTTTTTCAAATCAGTTGGCTGATACATATTTTCTCCTTTTCAATAAAATATCTCGCTGCCAAATATGTAATAGCAACGAGATATTGCGCATTAAACGTTCCTAGTTGCTGCTGACAAATGGTAACAAAGCCAAGTGGCGAGCACGCTTAATTGCTACTGCCAAGCTTCGCTGTTGCTTTTCGCTCAAACCAGTCTTGCTGATTGGCTCGATTTGACCGTAAACATTGATGTAACGTTGCAAAGTTTTTACATCTTTATAGTCAAAAATAATCGGTGGATTTTTCTTCAATTGTGCCATTTTAATCTCCTTATTAGAATGGAATTTCGCTCAGGTCAATTGGCTTATCGTCAATTTCCGTTACAACTTCCTCTTTTTTAGTAGTCTTTGGTGCTGCAGAACCTGAATTGTCGCCGCTTGGACCGTCTAAGAACGTTACATCTGAAGCAGTGACTTCAATTCGACTCTGTCTTTTACCAGTATCCTTATCTTCCCAGCTATCCTGTCGCAGTCGTCCTTGGATCAAAACCCGACGACCTTTGCTTAGATATTGCATTACCAAATCACCAAGTTTATCCCAGGCTGTGATATTGAAAAAGTCAGCCTGATCGTCTTGAGATTGTCGATCAACAGCAATACTGAAACTAACTACGTTCTTGCCAGAAGCGGTTGTTCGCTGCTCTGGATCGCGTGTCAATCTACCCAACAAAATCACTTGATTGATACTTCGTGCCATATTCTATCCCCTCTTTTACCTTACGGCAGTTAGGCTTATTTACTTGATTCGCTTGAATCAGATTCTTCGTTGCGTGCTTTTTGCTCGCTTAATGCTTGACGAGTTTTTTCATCAGTTTTTACCAATAGGTAACGCAAAACTTCATCAGTAATATTAAGTGTGTTTGAAATCTTCAACAAAGCTGGTGCTGGCAATTTAACCTCAAAGCAAACGTAAACTGCAAAATCTTCACGCTTGATTGTGTAGGCCAATTTTTTCTTGCCCCAGTTATCTTCTTTGGTAATTTCACCACCGTTAGTAGTGATTAAACCACGCACCTTATCCAACGCTGAATCTAGATTAGCCTCTAAATCCGGGTGAATAAGAACAGTTAGTTCGTATTCGTTCATGTTTCCTCCTCTGGAATCCATTTACGGATGCTTACGCTGTCTCACGTAAGCTTAGGTTAATATTCGCCTATATTATACCCCATTCTGCGATATCGTGTCAATGAGCTTATAGATAGTGTCTATATCGTCAGCGCTGAGGGATCGAGCGTTGTTTCTTATGTCGGCGATTAATCTTCCGACATCTTCAGGATTTCTCAAATCCAGACTTTCTAGATCAAGATTACTTGGACTTATTCGTTGTCCATCTACGGAATATTCGACCTTATACTCTCCCTCAAGATGTTGCCCCTTCCAACCTCTAATATTCCAGCTATGCTCTATATAAAGCGGCGGTAAACCACCTGAACGACGCACCACCTCAGTAACGTACAAACCTAATTCAGCGGAACATTGCGTACCGTCTTCCAGCATAGATTCTGGTAAATAGGCTATTTCGCACTCCTCCGCATGACCGTCCAAAGAAACGCAAATGGCTTCTAGTGGAATTGAAAAAATATTATGTACTATTTCTGGTGATAGTTTACAGGTAAAAATGTTCGCAGCAGCACTACTATCGTCTATTCTATAGCGACCATTCTCTAAGCCTTCAGCGCCCTTCTCCTCAAGAACTTTACCCGCCGCCTGTACTATAGCGACAAGAGTCTCCTGATCAGGATCTAAGTCATAGTTATCAAGAAAACACTCGCTCATAATGTTTGATCAATCTTTTCACGATTCCGCCAATAGTTCATCAAGCTCTTCTGGACTAGAAATCAAAACATCACGTGGCTTAGAACCATTCTGTGGACCAATGATTCCCCGCTCTTCCATCTCTTCAATAATTCGCGCTGCTCGCTGATAACCAATTCCCAAGCGTGTCTGTAGCATGCTCGTTGAAGCCTTGCGACGCTCGACCACCACACGAACCGCATCCTTAAACTTATCATCACCACCTTCCGACAAATCCATCACGACTCCGCCCTTGCCATCCAATTGAACTGGTTGAGCCACCACTTCGTCGTTATACTGCGGAGCCATCTGCATACGCAAATGATCGGTAATTTTATTCACCTCGTCATCTGTCACCCAGGCGCCCTGAATACGTTTTGGCTTGCTCATACTTGTTACGTAAAATAGCATATCTCCTTGACCCAATAATTTCTCAGCGCCAGATTGGTCTAAGATCGTAATACTGTCAACCTGGCTAGACACCGTAAAGGCAATTCGCGCCGGCACGTTCGCCTTAATCAAACCAGTAATCACGTTCACACTCGGACGCTGAGTTGCCAATACCAAGTGAATACCCACCGCTCGCGATTTCTGCGCCAAGCGAACAATTAATGTCTCAACATCCTTTTTAGCCATCATCATAAGATCAGACATCTCGTCCACCACAATCACAATATATGGCATCGATCCATCTTCATGCTCCTGAACATTGCCATTTTCATCAGCAATCGCAATCTTTTTAGCGCGCGACTGCAGCCTCTTGTTGTATTCCTTAATGTTACGGATTTTCTCGCCCGCCAACAACTTGTAGCGTCGCTCCATCTCATTCACCGCCCACTTCAAGGCTGAAATGGTCTTTTCCGGTTCGTTAATCACTGGCGTAAGAAGATGTGGAATATCAGCATACGGTGCCATTTCGACTTGCTTCGGGTCAACCAAAATCAACTTCATATCACTCGGACTATTGCGATACAACAAACTACAAAGCAAAGTATTAATCATCACAGACTTACCAGAACCCGTTTGTCCAGCAATCAACAAATGCGGCATCTTTCCCAGTTCACCCACAACAACTTGACCGGATATATCTTTACCAATCCCAAAGCTCAAAGGATCACGAGCAGCAGCCCACTGTTTTGACGACAACGTACTTCGTAGTCGCACTTCGGCAGCCTTGCGGTTAGGTACCTCAATACCAACCGCTCGCTGACCAGGAATTGGCGCCTCAATCCTTAAACTTTGTGCCGCCAAATTAAGCGCAATGTTAGTTTCCAGCGCCGTAATTCGCGTCAATTTAACCCCACTTGGTGGTCTTAGGGTGTATTGCGTGACTTTTGGACCAACATTAATGTCGCCCATCGCCGCCTCAATATTAAATTCAGCCAGCGTATCGTGAATTATTTGGGCGTTCTGACGTGTATCTCCAGCATCAGCACCGCTTTCGTTCTTCTCTAATAGATCCAAACTTGGCGCTTCCCAATTTGGATCACGAGTCGCCACCAAGGCCTGCTCTTCATTGACCTTCTCTGGCTTCTCTACTTTCTTTAATAAGCTCTTTTTCTCTTTGGCTGTATCAATTATTGGCACACCAGCGTTTAGCTTAATTTCTCCCAAGTCGGTCTTTTTCTCTTCTTCTGCTGGCTGAGCAATTGACGCCTTCTTCATAACAGAACGATTATTATCGTCCTCCTTGGTATTGCTCTTAATCATTTCCCAAAGTTTACTGAAAACCGTAAACGGTGACGTTTGAGTAATAAATAGAACTGTTACAAACGCCAAAACCAGATAAATAATCACCGCAATTGCCGAATCTACCATTTTCAAGGTTGCCGTGTTCAGTATATCGCCCACAAATCCACCAGAATTCGGATGCGAAGACGTCTTCATTAGCCCAAACAATCCAGAAAACCACACAATTTCCAGAATTGCCGCAAATTTCACCACTGCAGGCAATTGATTCTCTTCTGCTCGGAAAGTCTCAACCGCCAAATAAATCAGCAATATCGGCAAGGCGTACGCTGTATAGCCAATAGTTTTTACGGTCGCCATATCAATCCATTGTAAAACTGGACCACCGACGCCAAACCACGACACGACGAGTAGTAGCGACAAAAGAATAAGCATCACCGCGCCAACTTGTGACCAAAAACCCGCCGGCAAACTATGCTGCGGCTTGGCTGGTGCGGACTTTTTCGTGCTCTTTCGCTTTTTTGCCATAATCGTTTTTATTATACACTGATTTTATACTTATTAACAGATGTAAAAATCAATTTAATACGCTTTTATTATAGCATAATTTACCGGTAAAATCAATCCAGAGCCCTAGTACGGGCGCGCGTTCTGTCGTTCTCTGGCTTTTGTGTCATTTGCTTCAGTATCTGGTACTTGACGCTGCGGAAAACGACGACGTGGCGCAGTTGGAAGAGTCATTTTTGACTCACCCGAGGCGAGTCTCTTACCGCGCGCTGGCGATTTTGAAACAGAATGAGCTGACGTAGCTTCCGACTTTACAGACTTCAATCCACCAACTTCGTTAATCACCGGAATAACAATTGGTGTTCGACGAGTCTGATCGTACAATATATGCGTAATCTCATCTTTAATTTCTTTTTTGATCACATCCAAATCATATTTGCCAGAAAAACT
>CALIRX010000035.1 GCA_938042055.1 uncultured Candidatus Saccharibacteria bacterium | reverse complement strand
GCGCGCATCGTCCAGCAAAATTATATGAATTTAATTCAAGTAAGCTTGAGAATTTAGATCGTAGCTTAGACTAACCTCCCTGTAAAAATCTAGCAATTTATATTTTTCATAAATTAGTGTTGACAATACAATAACTGGCTATTAGACTAGATAGTAAGTGTAAGCTATACATTAAGTAAGGAGGATCTTAATATTATGGAAAAGTCTAACTATATATTTGTCGGAGTTGACCCACAGAATGATTTTATCGATGGAAGTCTTGCCGTTGCCAAAGCAAAGCAAATCATCGAACCTATCAACTCCATTGCCGACGAGATACGAAAACATGACGGCACGGTTGTATTCACCCGAGACTGGCACCCCGAAAAAACACCACATTTTGACAAATGGCCAGTTCACTGTGTAGTTAACACTAGAGGAGCTAATTTTCACGAAGACCTAAATATTCAGCCCGATGACATCATCATAAATAAAGGTACTGAACAGACAGACGGATATTCTGGATGGGAAGGTAGAAGCGACAAGGGCGAAACACTAGAATCTATCATAACACCAAAAACACCCCATGAAAAAGTTAAAATATTTCTCGGCGGATTAGCAACAGATTTTTGCGTAAAATCTACCGCCCTAGATATCGCCGAACATTTCAAAGATGACAGGCGTGTTACTACATACTTACTTATAGACGCCATCCGCGCTGTAGGATTAACCCCAACAGCCGAAGAAGAAGCATTATCCGCAATTAAGGAGGCTGGAGTATTAGCAATATCAACCGAAGAAGCAAAAAAGATGATTCAGGAGGCAATTTAAATGGAGAAGAGCTCAAAAATATCACAAGGGTTAGATTATTACAAAGTAACTATGGGGATGAACGAGTTCTTAAAACATCCTGAAGCAGAAGTTACTTTCACACTGAAAAATCGCTCCCCTAATTTACTGTCAGAGTTTGTAGCTCCAGATGAATTGCAAAACAGCCTAAACAATCTAGCTGAAGGATGGCAGCCCAGTGAGATTGCCTACTTAGCAGGACTACAAAACCAAGACGGCAAAGCGACATTTTCTCAAGAATACCTTGATTTCCTAATAAGTAACCCCTTGCCTCCGGTCAATATCGAATATGATAAACGCGGCGATCTAGCAGTTGAGGCTACGGGAAAATGGCCCCTAGTTACATTCTGGGAAACCGTTATCATGAGCGAGATAAATGAAATATATTTTCGTAACAAACTCGCATGTGAAGATTGCTCTTTGGAAGAAGTGTATGCCGAAGGAGATCGCCGATTAGACGAAAAGATCAAATTATTAAAAAGCCACCCCGATATTAAATTTTCTGATTTCGGCACAAGGCGACGTTTTAGCTATGATTGGCATAGGCACGTAATTGAACGAGTTGCAAATGAACTCCCCAATAATTTTGTCGGAACTTCAAATATATACTTGGCGCATAAACTAGGATTAAAACCGATTGGAACTTTTGCACACGAAATGCCAATGGTCTACGCTGCACTGGCAGATAAAGCCGGAAACAATCCGCTAAGTGGCCACAATCAGGCACTAAGAGACTGGCAAGGCACATATGGCAACGAATTATCAATCGCCTTAACTGATACATTTACAACCGACTTCTTCTTTGCTGACTTTACGCCCGAACAAATGACTTCGTGGAAAGGATTACGTCACGATTCCGGTGACCCAATAGAATTTGGAAATAAGGCTATTGAAATTTACAAAAAGAACGGAATTGATCCTTTAGAGAAAACTATCGTCTTTAGTGACGGACTTGATGTAGATGAAATCATTCGGATAGCTGATTACTTTAAGGACAAAATAAATGTAACATTTGGCTGGGGTACAACTTTGACTAACGACCTTGGAATTACACCCAATAACTTTGTTATGAAAGCCACAGAAGTTGATGGGGTATCTACGGTCAAATTGAGCGACACTCCTGGCAAACATACAGGTCCAAGTGATAAAATTAGAGAGTATAGTGAATACGTAAAAGCAGCTTTGGCAGAGAAGGCACTAAACAACACTCTAGCTACTGTATAAAAAAACAATGCCAATATCTATAAATCGTAAATTATGGTATGACGGTCCAAATTACACTGCAGACAGTGTAATCATTAACCCAATCGCGCAAAAAATCCTTTTGATAAAACGGTCTAGTGGTGAATGGGCACTACCTGGAGGATTCGTTAACCCTGAAGAGGATTCCTTTACTGCGGCAATTCGCGAAACAAAAGAAGAAACTGGAACGATAATTAGTGACAATCCAATATTAATATATAAAGGACTGGTTAACGATCCACGCAACAGTCAGACATCATGGATTGAAACCAGTGCGTATCTGTTCATAGTCAACGAACTATCAGAGGTGTCAGGACGAGACGACGCTATCGACGCAGCCTGGCTACCACTCAATAATTTGCCTAAATTATACGCATCGCATGATGAAATAGTAGCCAGAGCTATTGATTATTTGTCTTGTCGGTCACTAATTAAGATAGCAGAGTTTTCCGAAAATTATCGCAATATTAACGGCGGTCATATGCAATACGACAAAATTATCGCCACAAAAAATGGTCATTCGGTATTTATTAAACAAACATCGACTAAATATGGCGACGTAAAACGAAATAGACTGCGCCAATATTTGAGAAAAGAAGCGTTCACGACATCCTATCTGCGCTGTCATGGATATAGTGGAATCCCATCCAGATCAATACTGCGAGACGATGACACTTTCATCATGGAGACAATGACGCCCAACGAAGGTTGGCTATGGCGAGCAAAGAACGAAACGCTAGACGCTTATGTCAAATCAGCGAAGGAAAAATTTAACGAATTAGAAAATATACCATTGCCGCCTGATACTTTTGATATCGAATCGTCACGCGATAGTTTTATTAAAGAAGGATGGGTTTCATTAGACGAGCAGAAAATAGCTAAATTGAGAGAATTATCATTAGGATTCTTAGACAGATTAACGCCTCATAGCCAAAATATAACTAAGAAATTATTGGCAGACTTACCCGCCTTACTAAATGCCG
Source organism: uncultured Candidatus Saccharibacteria bacterium (assembly GCA_938042055.1). Lineage (GTDB taxonomy): Bacteria > Patescibacteriota > Saccharimonadia > Saccharimonadales > Saccharimonadaceae > Nanosynbacter. Next base: position 624 of record CALIRX010000035.1, on the reverse strand, counting down.
GAGGTCGACATAGCGATATAAAAAAATTAGTTTTTTGTCATCACGACATTCGACAATCAAATATAGCTTGGCATCCCAAACGCGGCACTAAGTTAATCGACTGGAGTTGGTCTGGACCTGGAGAATCCGGTAGCGACATCACTAGCCTACTAATCGACCTACATAAAAGCGGTCATAATATTTCAAACTATTACAAAGAAATAAATTTAGATCATTGTCTAACCTTAATAGGCTTCTGGTTAAACCATGCAACGTGGCCATATCATGGCGACGACACTCTTAGATTTCAACAATTTTTATCGGCGTTAAGTGCATACGAAATATATACAACTATTTAAGCATTCACGGCTTCAATCTCAACCGACAGCACTTCTTTTCTGATTGGCAAAGATTGACCGGGCTCGAACGTATAAACCAGTAATTGACCAAATGGCATCTCTACATTCGCCATCTCAGTTTCTGGAACTTGGTCGAGATGTTTAATTAAAGCTCGAATAGAATTGCCGTGAGCCACCAATAAAATATTCTCACCGTTTTGTAATTTTGGTAAAATTTCTCGCTCAAAATATGGAACAACCCGCGCATAAACATCTTTCAAAGTTTCGCCGCCCGGCACTGGATAAT
>CALIRX010000034.1 GCA_938042055.1 uncultured Candidatus Saccharibacteria bacterium | reverse complement strand
TTAGCAATCACCGTCGCCATAGTTGTTTTACCAAGCCCCGGCGGACCATATAATAATACGTGATCCAACGGTTCGCCGCGCTTTTTAGCCGCATCAATCGCCAAGCGCAAATTACGTTTTAATCTTTCCTGACCAACATACTCAGAAAAACTCTGCGGGCGCAGACTCACCTCAATTCGCTGCTCTTCAGAATCATCATCGTGCGAACTTGTATCAACTATTCTTTCAATTGCCATTATAAGCTCCTGTAATATTCTTTCAGCATCTTAGCCATCAGCCGCTGCCGCTGTTTTAAAAATTCTTCATAATCAACGGCTACCGCCTTCATTAATAAAATTGGGACTGCATTATCACCAAAGTTGCTTTTTAGTTCATCCTCGCTAGTAATATCACTGTGATGGTCATTTTTACTACTTAAAATATCGTTTAAGTAATCGCGAGGAGCTAAATCTCCGACTGAAATATTTATATCATTGCGCAGATGCACAAAATTAGCAATTCTATTGTATTTAGTTTTATCATAGCCATGCTTAACTAAATAATTTTTAGGAAAAATGTGATGCACGTCATCAGTCGCCAAATCTCTGGCAATATTACTTTTTGACAAGAAGCCTTGCTTTAGTAATTTATTCTGCGCCGCGACAAACATATGCCAAAATGGATTATTTATCGTCGGCTTATCAAGCTCGTCAACCAATGTTGAGTCCCAAAATATATCAGCCAACTCCTGCTTTTCCAGCGTAGCAACAAATTTAGCCAAATCTCCAGGATTTTGAATCCGTTTAATATCCTGCTCAAACTTAGTTTCAAAACTGCCGGAATGGCGACCAGTCAATAACGAAATTGCCAGCAATCTACGAACTAGCGAATTAGCTTCGGCATAATTTTCGCCAATATCAAATAGCCGCAGGTACATTGCATAAGCGTAATTAACTGCATTGCGAGCAATCAACATACTAGGTTCATCATAACCGCTACCGCGCAAAATGTTTTGCACAAAATGCTTAAATTTATTTTCGTTTGTAAATTGGTACAAGCCCTTCTCAAGCTTTCGAAAGGACTCGTCGGCAATTTCTTTTTCATCCTGGCGAGTTTCAAAATTACGACCCGAAAGCAATGCCACGATATCACCAAGTTTACCCCTTGCAAACTGCGTCAAACCAACAACCCGAATAATATCATTATACGATGGATCATACAGGTCATCTGTTTCATTTTTAAGCCAAGATATTTTCGTAAAATAATCAGTTTTAGCAAATTCTGTATCGTTTTCCTTAATAATTTCAAACTGCTCGGGAGCAACCGACAGATGTGCAAAATAATCAATAAATTTACGGAGTTTCATGCCCATTTCATCGCCTGGCTCGTTCTCATAAACCGCAATTTTACTCATCGCAAAATCGGCATTACTAAGATTAACACCACTAGCATTAATTCGGACAAATATTTCATTTACTATATTGATGTCCAAAGACGGACTAAGCTGGATTTCACCAATTTGCTTATTTTTAATTTGGATCAAACGGTTAAGCCGCGTATTGACTTCTTGGCGCGTTAACGACGGATTTTTTGCTACATATTCTTCAACAAACGTCAGCGTATCATAGCCATTTACCATCACTTCAGCAATATCACTAATCCATTCTTTACCGCGAATAGTTGAAACTGTACGAGTACGAAATTCCTCAGTCAGCGGATTAAACGATATAGCAATCCGTTTTTTCTTATATTTTTTATCTATCACATCAAGCCCGCTCATCGCTGCTCTGAGCGCAGTGATACGTTGCTGGCCATCAATCAAAATACGCTTGCCCTGCGATGTCGACCCATCCTTCAGTTTCACGTCCGGGTTTTGCCAGGTAATAATATAGCCGACTGGATAGCCTTGATATAACGAATCCATCAAATCGCGCACCTGCCAACTCATCCATACAAACGGCCGCTGGATCTCCGGAATAGCAATTGCACCGCTTTCTACCCAGGCCAGAATAGTACTAATTGGCGTTTGATTAAGAGAAAATTTTGTATCTTCCATATATCCATTATAGCATCCTGAGAATAAGATCCACGCTAAGACGTAGTAGTAATCACCCTTCAAGTGCCTCCCAACAAATCCAAAAACACAAACTTCATAAACAACATCACGAACTAAATATTTCAAATAAAAGACCCTAGTTCTTCAAAGCCTCAGTCACTCGCTGAGCTGTTGGCAAATTGGCATCAACGTTTTCAAGCGCCTTAGTTGCATCCGCTAATGTATAACCCAAAGCCATCAACGCTTCCAAGGCCTCATCAGAAGTGTTTAATTCAGTCTGCACTGGAGCTTCCGTTCGGCCGTAATGAGTCGGTAAACCAACTTTATCGCTTAGATCAACCACTACTCGCTCGGCAGTTTTTTTGCCGACGCCAGTGGCCTTTTGCACAAAACCGCTGTCAGCATTAGCAATAGCATTACGCACTTGCTCGGCATCACCCAAGCTCAAGATAGCCAGCGCAGCCTTTGGACCAACCCCCTGAACCGTGATTAGCATTTCAAACAGTTTTTTCGCCGCCAAGCTAGAGAACCCAAATAATTCCTCCGACTGTTCGCGCACGTGATGATAAGTGTAAAATTTTACTTCTTGATCTAATATCACCGCATCAAAATCATTAGTCGCCACACTAACTTCATATCCAACACCATGAACATCAACGACTAGCGAGCCATTAAACTTCTCAGCAACTTTTCCAAAAACATGTGCAATCATATTTCAATTATACCCGATTCATCGCCGCGTGTGTAATTGCTGCAGCCAAAGCATCCGCGCAGTCATCCGGCTTCGGAACATCTTTCAAACCCAAATTAAGGCGCACCATTTCCTGAACCTGCTTTTTATCAGCCTTTCCATAGCCGGTCAAAGTTTGCTTTATTTGCAGTGGTGTATATTCAGCAATCGGCATTCCGGCTTTTCGTCCAGTCAACATCGCCACGCCGCGCGCCTCCGCCACAGAAATCGCCGTCGTAACATTGCGCGCAAAAAATAGCTTTTCAATCGACATAACATCAGGATTTGTTTCGGCAATAATTTCTGTCAGGCTATCGAAAATATCTTCAAGCCTTTCATCAATTGGCGTATGTGCCGGCGTCGTCACAACTCCCGCCGTGACCATCTTAAGCTTGCCACGAGAAAAATCAATCACACCAAACCCCAAAATTCCCGTTCCTGGGTCAATCCCGATAATTCTCATATCCTTATTATAACAATTATTTGCCGCTCGCAGACCTAACGCGTTCGCGGATTTTTCGTATAAATTGCGAAATTTCCCATCGCCACTGCCATACGCCATAACCGACGGCCAGTAAGCTCACACCGCCAAACACCCACCAACCCCAAGTGGCGCCAGCGACTTGCTTAACTTCAGCGGCCGCCGAACCAACAGTTGGCATATTTGCAGATTTTATCTTTCGGCATCGCTTAGTTTGTGGGTTGCGCTCAAATCCCTCCGGACATTCTTTCGCTATGTCGTCAGTGGAGGCAATTTTCTTACATCGACCCGTAGCTGAATTGCGAAACTGACCTTCTGGGCAAGGCTTTAAAGTCTTTGCCGCAGCCGATGCAATAGATCTGCATCTGCCAGTTTCTTCACTACGATAATAGCCATCTTTACAGGGCGTAATAGTTTTTGCCGCTTCAATTTTTCGACAACGGCGAGTTTCTGGATGGCGATATTGACCGGCGGGACAAGAGCTTTCAACGGGCGGGATGGCAATTTTCACACATCTGCCCAGCGCATTTCGCTCGTAACCATTCTGACAATCCAAATATTCCTTAAAGATATTCTCAGAATTTTCAGTTATCATAAACGTTTGTATCCACTCATCATCAATCAAACTCCACGAGGCGCCTTTTGGTATATTGTTATATTCAGCGATGTCAATTTTCGAGCCAGCCTCGTCCAGTAAATAAATTTTTCCTTTTGTTTTTGGCAATTTCAGCTTCGTGTTTTTTATTTTGATCGTTAAAAATTCACCCGGATTTAATTCGATGTTACCAATATTTTCACGAACGCCAGAATCGCCAACCGTCAATTTACAGCCCGTCGTAATGACGGTTTTTTCGCCAGAATTGATAATCTCAATGAATTGTTCATCAACATTCGACGCAATTTCACTTAGCTTCAGGCCTTCACATTTATTCAACTCCTTCGGAGGTTCAGGTTTGGAATCTGGGGTTTTGCAATTTGGTCGTGAATACGGCACAATTTCCTGATTATCAGAATATTTGCTCAATAAAAAATCAGTGGAATTATTTTTCGAATCAATAATCTCTTCACCAACAAAACAACGCCAAACGATTTTCACACCACCTTTAATTGGTGAGCCTGCAGACTTTGAATTATTTCCCCAGCCAACGATATCTGCGACCGACCCGTCCGAACGCGACAACACGACCGATCCATCATTTTGAGCCAAACCTAAATTGTTATCAAACTTTATGGCGCCCGCCAACGTCTTATCATTCGACAAAACCAAAAATCCGTTCGCCAAGATTACTTCATCCTTGAAAATTTTTCCAACGGTTTTAGCGCCAGATCCAGCGTAATACTCTATTTTCCAACCAGCCAAATTAACATTCTGATTCGTCGGATTATATATCTCAACATATTTTTTATCCTGACTAATCTTTGAAATTAATATCGGAGCATTTTCTTCTGTTCTTCCATCTGGATTATCTATTTTTGGCGGCTCAGATTCAGGGTTTGGCTCAGATTTTGAAGACTCATTGGTAGCAGGATTTTCGCTCGTACTATTTGTAGACAAATTCTCTGTTGGAGTCTCGAGATTTTCACTTGATTGAGAAGGCGAATTGCTATCGATCTGTTCCTTATCAACAACTGAATCTTTCGCTTCCTCAGCCGATTTAAGACTATTATCAACAGTCTGAACGTCATCAACTTTCGACTCTTGAGTAGCACCCGAAACACCCTCCGCCAAAACCAACGGCGACGGCATTATTAGTGCCGCGGCTAGTATCATAAGTAGTGTGTTACGCAAATACTTCATGCTCGCTCCTTGCTTATGGTTAATCATCTCTAGTTTAGCGTACTTTTTGTCAAATTAAAAATCGCCCCAGAAAAGGAGCGATTTCTTAAAGTAATAATTTTATTCCGCCGTGATATCTGCATTTGTATGAACATTCACAACGTCATCCAAATCATCCAACGCATCAATCATTTTCATCAATTTCTGCGCAGTTTCCATGTCAGCAATTTCTATCGGCGCATTGGCAATATATCGCAGTTCCGCATCTTTAACCTTCAAGCCTTGCTCAACCAATTTATTTCGCACACTCGCCAAATCTTTCAACTCCGTATACACGATAATTTCGCCGTCTTCCTCGACAGCATCTTCGGCGCCAGCGTCCAAAACCGCTAGCAACAAATCTTCCCCGCTGCCTTCGATAGTAATGACGCCTTTGCGCGTAAATTGGAACATCACACTACCAGCATCAGCAATTCGCCCGCCATTTTTAACCAACGCAGTTTTTACCTCTGGCAATGTTCGATTGCGATTATCTGTCGCCGTTTCAATAATAACACCCACACCACCAGGACCATAACCTTCGTAAGCAATCTCCTCCAAAGCTGCCGCACTCTTATCTGCAACTCGATCAATTGCTCGCTGGATGTTTGCACTAGGCATATTCGCAGCCTTAGCTTTTTCAATTGCCATCGCCAAACTTGAGTTCAGCGCTGGGTCTGTGCCGCCACGTGCTGCAATAGCAATTTGATTGCCCAATTTCGTAAAAATCGCGCCGCGCTTAGCGTCAACAATCGCTTTTTGTCGGTGAGTTGTAGCCCATTTACTGTGTCCTGACATATAATTTCTCCTAAAGTTATTTGCTATTTCAATCTGTTACTATTATACACTACTCCACAATATTTATCTTAGTGAGGTCTAATTTAGTTTGCTTTTTCATCCAAATCATTGCCAAAATTAGCGCCACATATAAAACCACACACTGCCACAAATTGATACTAACTTCCATTTGAGCCCATTCAAATCCAGCCGTCCAATCGGTGACTTGAATCATATAGCCAAGTAGCCACGTCGTCGGAATTGCAATCAACGCGCCAATCATCGGCACAAAAACCATTACGCCCGACATAAATGTCAGTAGCATCGCTAGCGGCACAAACGGCAAAATCAGCATATTCGCAATTAACGCCACATTACTAATAACACCAAAACTCATCATAAGTAGCGGCAACGTCATAATTTGCGCCGACAAAGTTTCAATTAAAATCTGTCGAAACGCGCCTGGTTCTTTATTGCCGAAAAAGTAAGAGTGTAAAAGCGGCGCCAACATAATTACTCCCGCAAACGAAGCAAAGCTTAATTGCCAGCCCAAATCGCCCCAACCAAATTGCGGATTTATCAATAGCGTGATTGCCGCCGACACAGGAAGCAGAACCAGCGGATGAATTATCCGACCATAATACCACGCCGCCAGACTCAGTCCCGCCACCAAACCAGCCCTCGACATACTAGGACTTAATCCAGTCACCGCCATAAAACCAATTATCATAACAGCCGCGCTGAGCATCGCTAAATATTTTGATCGCTTGGCAAATAATCGTCGCGCTAAACGAACTAAAATTGTTAAATTATAGCCGCTCGCCACCACGATATGCGTTAGTCCAGCAATTTTCAAATTATCACTTAGCTCTGATGGCATAGCACGCCTTAAGCCTAGCAAGAACCCCAACCCCAGAGCAGACTCAGACTCTGGAACGTGAGTACGAACCCGCCCCGCAAACCAATCACGAATTCCCACCGCCACATCACCCGGAACGGGTCTTTCGGCACTAATAATTTTCGCCCGATATACGCTTACTGAAAAAGCCCCAAATCCCGCCGTCATTTTACCCTTAACCTTCACGATATCACTACGCTTAATTGAGTTTTTATCTGGCGTCGTCACCCAAATTTGTCCTGGCAATTTTTCATTATTTATCCGCAAATTGCCCAATCTAAGAACCGTTTGGCTATTTTTATTGAGATCAGGATCCTCCAAGACTTGACCCTGGATAATTGCGACTTTTCCGATTAACGAATCATAAACCTCCACGCCTTTTCTGCTAATTTCACCGCGCCAAAGACCAATCAAAACTCCAGAAATAATTGCTAAAATCACAAAAAATCGCCAGCGCCAAATTGCCACAATTACGAAAATAGCCAGCCCGACCAATAAAAATAATGAGTTCGCCGCAAACGACCGCGGTATGTAATGAATAGAAATTACGCCAATTGTCAGACCGAGACACCACGCCGCCACCAACCAAGAAATATGCAACTTCTCAAATAGCCATCTATTCATACTTAAAGTATATCTACATTTGGAGCTACAAAAAAGACTCCACCAAGGGAGTCAATTTCATCAAATTTGGAGGGTCCACCGGGGCTTGAACCCGGGACACCCTGCTTAAAAGGCAGGTGCTCTAACCAGCTGAGCTATGGACCCATTCGGAATATCCGCTTTCTTCATCCTAGCACAAACCAACACAAAGGTCAATGCTTAGCGAGCTTATGTCCGCCAGTATGTAGTGAAAAAATGTCAATTAGGCCACACACCAGACCAAACGTAGCCACGTATCGCCAATTATTCGCGAAAATCTTATACAGCTCCAGCGCCTGTCCGTCTAGTGATATATATTTTCCCAGAGGAACCACCAATAGCGCTGCCGTCAAAAACGCGATTCCCACCGCCGAGACAATTTTCTCATGTTTTTTCTGATATCTCGGACCGCTTAAAAGAAGCATAATTAACGGAACCAACGTTAAAACTAATCCCGAAATTACACCATTTGGCAATAAACTAGTTTCCAATTTCAAGCCGTCCAGCACCCCCATCAGCCAGCTACCCCACCATTCTGATAGTAAAAATCCCGTCGCCAACGCCAACGCCAATGGACCGAATCTTCGAGATGAAACAAATGCAACCGCAAAAACCGTTACTAAAATTACTCCAAATAGAATTATCACACTCATTTATCTTCCTCCAAATCAAATTTTACCTGTGACCCAACTGTAGCGCTCGCCTGCTTAGCAACTCCTGCTTTCACCTCCAACACATACTTTGCAGGAACCGGTGGCGCATATTTTTCATGCGGCTCAGCATCTGGCTTGACGTTATGCTTTACATAGACAACGCGCTTTTTATCATTGATCCAAATCATATCGACCGAAAACTTCATATCTTTCATCCACATTTTATGACGATCGTTATGGTCAAAGACGAACAGCATGGCATAATTCTCATCAATTCCCAGCCTTCCGGACAGACCTTTCCGCTGCGATTCTTCATCATTAGCAATTTCCGCCTGAAGCATCGTCTTATTCAGGTAAATCATTTCCGTTTTTGGCGAAACCGTTCGAAAAGCATAAAAAATTGCCCCACCAATAACCATCAGCATTCCGCAGATAAATATCCATTTGATAACAGTTTGAGTTACTGTCGAGTGACGAGGCTCGTCCATAAACCTATTATAACAAGTTTATGCTTAAGCGCCGATTTTATCTTTTTTATTGCCACGCTTGGCGTTTCGATCGATGTATTCGATTATCTTTCCAGCCACATTTCGGCGAGTAATTTTCTCAATTCCAAATCCTGGACTAGCGTTAACTTCCAACACCAAAGCACCACGACTTGATCTCATGAAGTCGACTCCAGCAACCGTTAGTCCCATTGCCTTAGCGGCTTTCACGCACATTTTACGCTCAGAATCTGTCAATTTTATACTGGTTCCTTCGCCGCCCTTATGTAAATTACTGCGGAAATCATCGTCCAAACTCTGACGTTTCATACTAGCCACCACTTGACTACCAACCACAAACGCACGAATATCGACACCAGCCGACTCTCTAATAAACTCCTGAAGCAGCACGTTCGTGCCGTCCGAGTTGGTCAAATAAAACGCCTGTAGAACAGACTTGGCAGCCTTTTTAGTTTCCGCCAGAACCACGCCATTTCCGTGCGTGCCGCGCGCCAACTTAATAATCGCTGGCATACCACCAATCTCTTCAATGAGCGAATCAATGTCAGTTGCGTTTCGGGAAAAGACCGTCTTCGGGATCGACACTCCAGCTTTTACCAATAACTGCGTTGAGCGCAATTTGTCTCGCGCCCTAGTAATTGCAATCGAGCGATTCATGAAAAACGCCTTCGGATACATCATCTCCAATTGACGCAAAACCGCTGTTCCATACTTTGTCATATGGCTCGCGATTCGCGGAATTACCACGTCAAATTCACCAATTTCCTTACCTTTGTAAATGACCGTCGGATGCTTTTCATCAATTGAAACGTAGCAGTTTTTATACTTAATAACTTTAACTTGATGACCGCGCTTTTCAGCCTCTTCTTTCAGGCGAAGCGTCGAATAATTAATGTTGCCGTTGGATAAGATTGCAATTCGCATTACTTTTCTTCACCTTTCTGATGATATTTTTTATAAAATTCATATGGATTCAATTTTACTTCTTCATTAAGACTAGCAGTTACGGACGGTTTTTTCCTGCGAACATTTTTTCTTGAAACATCCACTAGGAATTTTCCAGAAATTGACCGTCTTCCAATTAACACCGGAAATTCATTCTTTGACCGATCAGACAAATTCATCAGCATTTTAATTTTTCGCCCGCCAAGCTTCACCCAAAAGTGCGTTCGATAACGAATCTGATTTTGACCCATTGCGGAGCGCACGCTGGCTACAGAATAATCAGTTCTCTTAAATACCTTACCATTATAATACGGCGAACCCTTACCAAATAGAGAAAATTTCAACACTCCATCTTTATCAACGCGAATATTACTCGCCCAAACCGCGCTGGAATCGGCACCCGTATCAATTTTAGCTGGGACTTTTTGCGCTCGCTTGCCAAAATCCACAAACTCAGTCGACCCAATAATGGTTTTTTCTTTCATACGTCAATATTATGGCATAAAAACTATCTTTTTGCAATATCTTGCCTTTTGCTTCTTTGAGCTCTCGCTACCACAATTGTCACCGCTACAATAATAGATATACCAGCCAAAATAGCTAATACATAAGTGTACCCTGACAATAGATATATCAAAGCTAATGTCACACATACGGCACCCCAGGTCGTAATCAGTCGTTTGTTAAGCGCCAACCCCACAACGACCATCAATGAATGCTCTATTAGGAATAATATTTCCATAACGCTATCTCCCGCGAACGCCAGGATGAGAGTTGACAGACTAAACACAGAGAGAGCCAGTACTAGATGTACTGTCGTAGACTTATGAATATACCCCAACCAACGCCACGACATCACCGCCCCCGAAAGAATTGCCGCTGACCACAAATATGGTATTGTGATAGCGTGAACGGGTAAGGCTAGGTTTTTAATAGTAAATAAAACGCCACACAAAATCAGGATCACACCTGAATCAAAATATAAAATATTCTTTTTAGGAACACCTTCGAGAATCAAGGCGATACCATTAATTATCCACACCAGCGCTGCCAGAATCACTGACGCCGCCGTAGCGCTAACTGATGTAGCAATAGACAATAAGACTACCGACCAGCCGATGGCGCTATAGAATGAAGAGTAATACCAACGACTCGACATCTTTCTGATTCGCGCAGCAATAGCCAGACCGTAAAATACCGCAAAAACAACCAGGGCAACGACTGACATGAATTCGAGTGGAATAGCAAACCATTGCGCTATAAGGTAGAGCAACAACACTAGGCTCGGGTGCGCAGCTATTGTCATTATTCGCCAATCTCGTTTAGCAAGTACCGCCATATAAAGAGCTACTACAGCCGCTAGCCACCCCAATATCTTGGACGACAAATCATATGTTGCCAGTAGATTAATTATTGGAAGCACTATTGCTGGAACTGTAGCAGCACACAGCGTCATATCACTAATAATTGACGATTGCCTATTCATTCGCAACAGCCAGTACAAAGACCCAAAACCAACTAGACTCACCCATGCAGCAATTGCGAGATTATCATTAAACGGTATATTCAACCAATGCAGGGATAATAAAACAAAGATGATTGTCGTAAGATATGCCCCGCCCAAATAAACCTCTCTACGACACCGGTAAAACGCATAGTATAGTGACACCACTAGCGGCAACCAAACTATCGGATGAATTGACGACAGCACAACAATGATAGCTATGCCAATAATAGAATATAGAAGCAGCTCACGACTTTTGATGGCTGTGTTGTCATGACGATGATAAAGCCACTCTGCTATTAATAGCGACGACACATTTATCCAAGCCATTAAAATAGATATGTTTTCACTAGACATCGCAAAACCTAAAGCTAGCAAAAATACCGACAACATTAAAGAGGTATGGACTCCAACTACAAACTCATAAACTTTTTCGCGCCATACAGCCACACCCATAATGCCGGCACCGATAGCTATCGCGCCTGATAGGCACATCAGGGCTTCCTCTGTCGCATAAGTGGCTATCATCGCTGAAGTGAGCATCGCCATTAATAGCCAAGTTGACGCAGCGCCATATACTAAAGCAGCCTGACTTTTACTAATATTCGGACGCTTCAAAATTAGTAATCGGCAAATAACTGGCAGTGGCGTCATGAATAGAAAAATTAGATACTGTACGCGTGGTGCTATAGCTATATCGATATTGAATAGTGTTATACCAATCGGCACCAATAGAATCCCAGATATCACAACCATAACACCGAAGCGGACACGACGTAACAAAAAAAGGATTGCAAGACTAATCGCTGAAATAACACTAATCAAAATAAAAGCAACCGTCATTCGTAGCGAATCTCCAGAGCCGATCACGCCAAACAAAGCGCTTAATGACACAGCAAAACTAACCCACAATACTATTTCATGATGTCTATCGTACTGTTTCTGAATGTGCATTGATATAGCGGACCAGATTATATTTCCAAGTGCCACTAACCCTAGAATCACGCTTACAACCAACTGATTATCGTCAGATAAATACATTGCGAAGCTAGTAGCCATCACCATTAACAATAAGCGAGCTGTTGTCAATTCATAAGTACGCATCTTTTTAGACTTCTCAACAAGAGCAACCGTAAAGTAATATGCAACGCTAGCAAATAACAGTACGCTAATATCTAATGTACCCATATATACCGATGAGCTAAGCGCGATAAACATCGTCATCGGCACGATAAACGGATTTACAACGTTTAACGGTTCGACGAACTGACGAGGAAGACGACTAGAAAAATACGCAGCCACAGTCATCAAACATCCAAATAGCAGCATTACAACGTAATACCAGACCAGCTGCGCATGCACAACAGCCGGCAAGCTAGTCGTCATCGTAAACATCGATAGTAGCGATACATAAGCAAGGGGTCGACTATTCAATCTCACCGTAGCATCAACACACAAAATAGCACCAATTACAGAGGTAATAAGCCAGCACCATGCGGGGTCAATACCTAAAAGTAAATTCATAGTCCAGCCGCCAATTGGCACAGCTGCCAAAGCCGTACCAATAAGTGCTGTCGACGCAGATTTCAATATTGGCAAGCGAGCATACAATATCTGACCAATAATATAATAAATTAAAATAAACAGCCACACCAACCCAAACCTAAGTTGGATAGATAGATTAATTGCCTGAGCCAGAAGCAATATTCCCGCAGTCAGAAGTAGCGATGCCGTATATAGCGCTATATTAATTGTAGTCTTACGACCCCTCTCCTTTTCCTTGTCATCAATATGTAGTGCTTGTTCAATATTATTCTCAACAGGCACGGCGACCATATTTACTCTCTCTTCAGATGTGGAAATACTAGTAGGAATTATATTATCGAGATTCTCATTATTGCTGATATTTAACGGCGTATTCGCAAGCCGTGAAGCGGCGTTTTGATTCTCGGTAATAAGCCTCACTTGACCGTTGTCATTCTCAATTTTGGCGCATCCATTTTGTGCATCACGCACGCCATCCCAATATCCCTGCCGATAATCTTCGGAATAATTAGACGGCTGGCTATTACCTCTCTGTAATAATTTTATTAGCTTAATTACTACAATAATAACTATTATCAGAAAAATTAATCCCATGCCTTCAATCCCTCTTATGTTAGCTTCAGTATAACACAGGATTTTTTCTCGACAAATATACTAGGAGAACAGTCCTCGTTTTTTTGCGTCCTTAAATTGCTCCAAAAGTTCCTTCTGCTTTTTGGTCAATTTAGTTGGCGTATCAACAATAACACCCACAATATGCGGACCACGAGATTCACTATGCAAGTGTGGTACGCCATGACCTGACAACTTGAAGTCGGTGCCGCTCTGAGTACCTGCTGGGATTTTCATCGTTATCACGCCGTCCACAGTTTCCACATCAATCTCCGTTCCCAGTGCTGCATCAACCATAGAAATATGTTCTTCGCTAAGAATAATATTGCCTTCACGAGTGAATTTCTTATGCGCCTTAACACGAATGTGGACATACAAATCACCTCTACTACCACCAGCAACCGTTTCTCCACGATCGCGCAGACGAATTGTCGCACCATCATCAATTCCCGCCGGAATTTTAATAGTGATATCCTGATTTTGGCGAGTCGTGCCTTTTCCTCGACAAACTGAACATTCTTTTTCAGGAACTTTTCCCTTACCGTGACAAGTTTCACAAACAACCGCCTGCTGAATTTGCCCAAACAGCGAATTCATCGTTCGAGTTTGCTGACCCGCACCCTTACAAGTTGGGCACGTTTTCATTCCAAATCCTGGCTCGGCGCCATCGCCATGGCAATGCTCACATTCAACATCCAGCATTAAACTAATTTTCTTTTCTACACCAAATACCGCGTCCTCAAAACTTAGTGTTACACTAGTTTCAACATCACGTCCACGCGAACGACCATTTCCAGCGCCGCCAGTTGCGCCACCGAAGAATTGGCTAAAAATATCACCTAGTCCACCATCACCAAAATCAAAGTGAACGTTTTGACCGCCGAATCCACCAAACCCTTCAAACGGATTACCAGAAAAACCGCCGCCAGAAGCACCGTCAACGCCAGCATGACCAAATTGATCATAGCGCTGTCGCTTCTGCTTATCCTTCAGAACTTCATAGGCTTCATTAATTTCCTTAAATTTAGCCTCGTCGCCACCCTGTTTGTCAGGATGATATTTAATTGCTAATTTACGAAAAGCCTTTTTTATCTCATCTTCAGAAGCGGTCTTTGGAACGCCCAATATTTCATAATAATCACGCTTGCTCATACCTTATATATTATACGCGTTTAGCACTCTCAGTGCAAGAGTGCTAAGTCCAAAAAAGGCCACTCTTTTTATCGAGCAGCCTTCTTTGTAAATACGTTAGGTTTATTTCTCGTCGACAATTTCGCCTTCGACCGGCTCGTCTTTATCAGACTTTTTGTCGCCAGATTCGTCGGCTTTTTTATCGTCGGCTGATTGTTGATACATCTTAGCCCCAATTGGCATAATCGCGTCGTTCAAGGCTTTAATTGCAGCATCCAATTCGTCCTTATCTTCAGAATCTTTGTGCTTTTCAGCCTCTTCGACAGCCTTTTCAATCGCTTGCTTGTCGTCGTCAGAAATCTTATCTTTGAATTCGTCTGGCATTTTCTTTGCCTGATAAATAGCGTTTTCAAGCTGATTCTTCGTATCGACAGTTTCGCGTTTTTTCTTGTCTTCGTCCGCGTGAAGTTCGGCTTCTTTTTGCGCCTTCTCAATATCTTCCTTACTCATATTGCCAGAGTTTTGGATAGTGATTGATTGCTCCTTGCCGGTTCCCTTGTCTTTAGCCGTAACATTAAGAATACCGTTGGCGTCAATGTTAAAGGTCACTTCAATTTGAGGCACGCCGCGTGGTGCTGGTGCAATACCATCAAGCACAAAACGACCCAAACTCTTATTGTCATTAGCAAACTCGCGCTCACCTTGAAGAACGTGAATTTCCACCTGAGGCTGATTATCTGCAGCAGTTGAGAAAACTTCACTCTTGCTTGTTGGAATTGTAGTGTTTCGATCAATCAACTTCGTCGATACACCGCCCATCGTCTCAATTCCAAGAGAAAGCGGGGTCACATCCAAAAGCAACACATCCTTAACATCACCAGCCAAGACGCCACCTTGAATTGCGGCACCAACAGCCACAACCTCATCTGGGTTCACGCCTTGCATCGGATCTTTTCCAAAGAAATTCTTTACGCGCTCAACCACAGCTGGCATACGAGTCATTCCACCAACCATAACTACATTGTTAATGTCGGACTTAGAAAGCTTAGCATCCTTCAAAGCCTTTTCTACTGGACCATCCAAGCGATCCAATAGATCCTTAACCAAATCCTCCAACTTAGCACGGCTCAAACTCATCTCAAAGTGCTTTGGGCCATCAGCATCAGCAGTGATAAATGGAATATTGACTTCATATTCCGTAACCGTTGACAATTCTTTCTTCGCCTTTTCAGCCTCGTCCTTTAGGCGTTGCATTGCTGCATTATCTTTACGAAGATCGATTCCTTCCTTTGATTTGAAATCGTCCAAGAAGTAGTTGACAATAGCGTTGTCGAAATCCTCACCACCAAGGTGCGTATCACCATTGGTTGCTTTAACCTCAAACACGCCGTCACCTAGTTCCAGCACGGACACGTCAAACGTACCACCACCAAGGTCGAACACTACGATAGTTTCGTCATTCTTACCCTTTTCTAGACCATAAGCCAAAGCCGCAGCTGTTGGCTCATTGATAATACGCTTAACTTCCAATCCAGCAATTTTACCAGCATCCTTAGTCGCTTGGCGCTGTGAATCGTCAAAGTAAGCCGGCACCGTAATCACTGCCTCTGTTACCTTTTCACCCAAGAAAGCCTCGGCGTCAGCCTTGATTTTACTAAGAATCATTGCTGAAACTTCTTCTGGTGTGTATTCCTTATCGCCCATTTCGACCGCCACGCCAGTACCTTTTTTAACAATCTTGTACGGCATGATATCCAAGTCTTTTTGCACTTCCTTATCATCAAACTTACGACCAATCAAACGCTTAACGCCGTAAATCGTGTTTTTTGGGTTTGTCACACGCTGACGCTGAGCAACTTGACCGACGAGTCGTTCGCCCTTTTTATTGACCGCAACTACAGATGGCGTAGTGCGATTACCTTCGGCATTAGAAATTACCTCTGGTTTTCCAGCCAACATATACGCAAATGCGCTGTTGGTCGTACCGAGGTCAATACCAATAATTTTACCCATATGATTCCCCTTTCTGTTATGATCACATCTGGTCTATATCTTATATTCATTCTAGCACTCTTTCGTGGCGAGTGCCAACTATCTCAGTATAAATAATTAGCACTCTCATGTCAAGAGTGCTAACAATCAATTTTATACAATTTAATTGCCCGAACGACGATACGGCCAATAAGTTCCTGGTCTTGTCCAAAAATCTATTTCAGGCCTTCCCCAATCAACTTCCGCCCATTCGGTTTTTCGCCACGGAAAGTCTGATACATCAAATGTTCTAGAGCCATACTCTCCTTTTGGATCAAGTACCGAGAACAGCTCGCCAGTCTCCCACGGATCAGTACCAAAAACTGCCTTTTCTTGATAGCCGCATTCCGCATTAAATGCATGACACCAAGCGTTTGTGTCTGTAGCAACAAGACCATATTTCTTAGCAGCCTTAATTAATAGGCGCGTCATCGGGTTGTATGGCTGAGATGTATTAGGGTCATAATCAGGATCAACGTCAGCAGATAATCTTGCCCATTGTCCGTGTCTTGGCGAGAAAGGAGCTTGACTCTCCGGAGCCTTGCCGTCCGATAATTGCGCTGGCCACGAAGGTTCTAATCCACGTGCAAAATTCGCCGTAGTAAACGCCAAAGCGTGATCAATATAACCTCGACGTATTTCCGATATGCCAATAAAACCGAGCGAGTTGTGCATACAAACTACAGCAGAACCACCGCCCTGGCATTGCGTAGCATAATTCGTCTTAGCCAAATCAACTAAACCAGGTTTTGCCAGAGAAAATCCTCCGGTAGCAGCAGTCCAGTGCTTTGGTGTACCATCCCTTGCGGGTTCCACAAAAAAATACTCACGCATAATACCTGTAGCTATGTCATAAATCGCCATACCAAGGTCACCATTCTGAGCAGGTTTTGCAAAATGCGGCCACGGAATCTTACCTAATAAATAATGTGATATTTCATCTGCAGTAATTCCGTAACCGCGACATTTATCCATATATTGATATTCACAACGAGGATGAGACGAATCAACCAAATAAGTTGCAATTGGTCTAGTACCTTGCGCGCTAGTATTTATACCAGTCTTTGCGCCAAACGCACCAGCGCCCCATGGAGTTGGAGAATTGTCGTCCATCCATTTTGCCATCGCGTCTGAGTTAGGAGCTAATGGCATATTACTTACGTCTCGCTGCCAAATTGTTCCTTTGCCTATATAATTTGGCGCATACATAGACTCCAAAACAGCTCCAGGAAATTTATCAGCGTCTACGGTTACCCATTCGCCATTTCGGAATATGCATGGCTCAGTTGCTAACCAGCGACCAGGAGTCGATTGCCAAACTCGCATTGTCATCTTATATAACCCCCAACACCTTAATGCCACCTATACGTAGAACGCCCCCGGGTGATGGCCACGTAAGGAACTTAATCCTATCACCCCAAGTGGTCGTGTCGCGGGTGCCATCATATGACATAGAAGTTCCATTAGGTGATGTTACGCTAATTATACGGCCCTTACGACGAATCTTCCAAACACCAATAGCAGATGCATCTCTCCTAAAAATTCCGCCTGGTATAGGACGAACATGTATTTGAGTTCCATCTATAAAAAATTGAATTTCTGGACCACCGCCACCACTACTGGTAGTCGTCATATTCAACGCGAATCCTGATCCACGAGAAGTTGGCCACTCTTTAATGTCGATATCTATTTCAACGTCGTCTGTTAGTGGTTCAATTATTTGAAGCAGATTAGAGTTGGAGCTGCTGTGAATCTCATTATTGCCCGCTAAAACTGAAACGGCCGTATATCCTACCGGCGCACACCAACGTATTCGACGAGCACCAACGATAGGAAACTCACGACCGTAACGCACACGATGCACAGTAGGCGCACTTGCCGGAACTAAAGACTCACCAGCTGTACCACGAAAATCATCAGCCGAAAGCAACTGAAGATTTGTTGGCTTACCATACACTCTCGTCCAGGTTGCATCGCCAATCGATAAATATCCCGGTAGTGCTTCAGCTGTAATTGTTACCGTGCGCTCACCACTGCCAGGCACTGAAACCTGGCCACTTATAATATCTTGCCCCATTTTATAACGGAGGCCGACCATACTAGGGACAGTAACTGTATTGTCGGCTATGGAAAAGACGGTGGACTGGCACTAACCGGTATAGGCTGAGACATGCCTGAATCTCGAGCCCAAATAACCGGCACACCATACTTAGTCGTTTCCGTTGGAGGAGTAGATCCGTATTCTATCCAATATCCCTGAGCTTGAGCCTGCATCTGAGGAGTCCATTGCGTAGTTCCACCACCGCCCCCTCCAGTAGGAATTGCATTAATTTTTGCAACAAGCGGTGACGCTAATTTATCTTCAGTAATTGCCGCATTTTGAATAGCATCTTTTCCAACAGTAGACGGCTTCAAATCTCCAGATTCTGTGTGAATTTGTCGCAAATATTCATTTAATATTATGCCCCAATTTCCATCGTCGCCACCAGGCTGCGGTAACCTTGCCATCTTATCCTCCCCGTATGCAAACTAACCTTTAGCTTTTATCTTATAATATACAATTACTGTAAAAATTGCAAAATATTATCAAATTACATGCCGCCATAACGACTTGCACCATACGCAGAAGTTTTAGCAATAGCAACCTGACGAGGCTGCTTTTGCTGATACATGAAATCGACTATCGATCGCACAATCGTTCCGCCGCCCATAACAAATAGTCCTGCAATTCCAACATTTTTTATTGATCCAAGTCCAAATCTAATTTTATTTCCTTCAACAGTGAATTTTGTAAAACTCT
>CALIRX010000033.1 GCA_938042055.1 uncultured Candidatus Saccharibacteria bacterium | reverse complement strand
AAGGTGTTGATAAAATATACTATTTGAATATTCGCGATGCTCGCGCTAGCAACAATGAAGTTTACCAAAAATTGGTCAAGAAATTAGAACCGTATTTGGAAAAAGATAAAAATGGCAATCCTCGAATATTTGTGCCTGATGTATCGATTGTCAAGAACGGCAAGATTATCGGCCGCTACAAAGAGGAATCAACTGGCGACGATAGTATTACGGCAGATAAATATTGGACTAATGAAAGAATAGAGCGGACTTTATCTCAACTGCGTGGATTTATGAGTCAACTGAAATAGTGACAATTATTTAACGCCGCCAGCCTTAAGAATGCTTCTTAATCCGTTTTCTCCGCCGACGAATCCGCTGGTTTGATAATCGTTAATAACCATATATGGCAAGCCATTCACGCCAAGAGAAAGAGCTTTTTGTGTGTTGTCATCAATTTCTTTTTGGTGCGGTTTTTTAGTCATACAGTCGGAAAATTGCGATTCATTCATGCCGACATTTTTAGCGGAAGTCAGGAAATATTCCAGTGGAAGAGCAGGGATTTTTTTCGGCACAGCAACGTTTTTCACGCCAATTCCTTTATCGAAATAATCGCTTTTAATGCGCGGGACGATATCGTGGGTGTATTGCCAATATTTACCTTGGTCGGCAGCACAAAACGCAGCGTGAGCACCGGTTTCGGTATTGTTGGTCATCTCTTTTAGTAGTGTTACTACGCGATGTTCATAGCGAACTTTTCCGGATTTAATATAGTCATTTTTGAAGAATTCTGTGCTGGTTGCGGCTTCGACCTCGGCGCAAAATGAACAAAAATAGTCAGTATAATCAATGAACACGTTTTTCGCATCAGCGGATCCTTGCGACATTTTTTCGTTCCACGGTTTATTATCGCCAATGTGACGATTCGGCGGGCGATTGACAATTCCATAAATAAACAAAGCTACAATTCCCACGATTACAATTCCCGAAAGAACCCAAATAAGTGCTATGCCTGATGATTTTTGTCGATTCATATTTTCTCCTGTTTAGATAATTCTGTGTACATAAAAATAATTTGACCTGATTTATATAGCGAGAATAAACTGAGCAGTAAAGCCAACAAAAGGACTATTGTACTGGCGATATTTGCGGCGGTGGCGGCGGCAGCTCCTGAGAAAAATAGGGTTACAATTGGTAAAATTAGTGATGTTCCGCAGGGGACGCAGCCGAGTCCAATTGTTGCGGCAATTGATGCGATTCCGCTTAATCCGACTTGTCGAGATACAGTTTTTTCATTGTCGCGATTATTCTTTGATGTAAAAATTACAGCGGCGATCGATACGCCTTGAAGAATTGACACTATCATAAGCAGCGCGCCATTTGGTGAAGTAAAACTTTGTTTGAATACGTCTATAATCATTGAGCCGAGTAGCGTGATTTTATCGAGGATTGGTAAACGCGACATCATTAGTGGTCCGTAAAAATTGGCGTTGATTGCGAAATAAATTATCACGGCGAAGGCGACGGTCGCGGTAATTGTTATTAGGAAATATTTCGGCAGACCAAGCATTCTGCCGACTCCTAGAAGCGCCGATTTGATGGTTAGTGTGTGGTGCTTATCGTTGTAACTCATTATGGTAGTTGTGCTATAAAGTTTGCCGGTGTGTTATTACGATCTCTTTTTTAGTTCGTAAATAACTTTTGTTGGCCATGGAATACTATCAATTTTGAAGTATTTTTGTAAATGTGGCAAATAGGCTTCGTCGAATTCATTTCGCGACTGTGTTATTTTGTATCTATGTGGCGCACAAATCCATTTGTGAATAAGGTGGTCCACGATAACGTACGATTCTTTTGATTCGCGTTCAAGTGAATCTAGCCCCCAAACCGCGTGAAACATGATTTCGTAAATAGTTTGGCTATTTGCCTTGTAGGTGTACGGAGTGATAGGATTATCATTGTCGTCGCAAACGATAGTGGGCATGCTAATCACTGAATTTTTAACAAGCGCTTTGATCCATGTGTAAACTTCATCGTTAACGTCCTCGGATGCTACTTCGATAGACGTGACTAGGCTCGACGTCTCGCCGGGACCCCAATCACGGATGATAATGGTGCCGTCGGGCTTGAGTGCTCTATCTAGCATTGCGAATTTTTTAGTGCGCTCGGGTCGGGATAGATAGCTCATCAACTCGTGAAATACACTCGACATATAGATAATGTCGAATTCATCTTCGGCGTTTTCAAGTTGTTCTTTAGTGATGAAATCAATGTTATTTTCTTGAAGTTGAGATTGAACAATTTGTGAAACATCATAGGCTACGTAGTGAGTTCTTGTTTGCGTCACTTGCTTGATGAATTCTGGCGAGAAACCAGAACCAAAATCAAGCAGTTTAACGTTTTCACCAAGATGTTTTGCGATAGCTCTGAATTTGGATGACGCTGTCTGGTTCATCCGCTCTTGATAGGTTTTGTTGGTATGATTTTCCAAGTGCTCGCTGCGAATTTGGTTCATATATCTATTATACGATATTCGTAAAGGCAATTCGATCATTCACTGCAGCAACTTTTACTGTATCTCCGTCGTGAATTCGCCCGTCGATTAGTTCGAGCGCCAAAGGATCAAGCACGCGTTTTTGAATCAAACGCTTAAGTGGCCGAGCGCCGAAACTTGGGTCGTAGCCATCTCGCGCCAACATATCGCAAACACTATTGTCAAAATTCAGCGCTATGTCGCGACTATCCTTAACTTGGCGAACAACTTTTTCTAATTGCACATCAACAATTGCGCGCATCGATTCAGGGTGAATGCGATCAAAAATCACGATGTCGTCAATTCGGTTTAAGAATTCTGGACGGAAATGACTACGAAGTGTCTCTAAAATTTGATTGTCGAGAGAACTAATGTCGTCGCCCGTGTAATCCATAATCATTTGCGATCCGACGTTGCTGGTCATGATGATAATGGTGTTGCTAAAGTCGATCGTTCGTCCTTGTCCATCTGTCAATCGACCGTCGTCCAAAACTTGCAATAGTACGTTAAACACGTCGGGATGTGCTTTTTCGATTTCGTCAAACAAAACCACGCTATACGGGCGTCGTCTAACGGCTTCCGTTAATTGACCACCCTGATCGTAGCCGACATATCCTGGAGGCGAACCGATCAATCTGGCTACGGCGTGGCGTTCCATATATTCACTCATGTCAATTCGAATCATGGCGTGCTCGTCGTCGAATAATTCACGGCATAAACTGCGCGCGACTTCTGTTTTTCCTACGCCAGTAGGTCCGAGGAATAGGAATGAGCCAATCGGTCGATTAACATCGCCGAGTCCAGCACGCGACCTACGAATGGCGCTCGCTACAGCTGCCACGGCGCGATCTTGTCCGATGACTTGGCGGCTGATTGATTCCTCCAATTTGGTCAATTTGCTAGATTCGCTTTCCATCAATCGCTCCACTGGAATTCCAGTCCAGCGCGCCACCACGCCAGCGATATCGTCAGGCGTAACTTCTTCACGGAGCAATCGGTCGTGAGTTGGAATTGCCGCTAGCTCCTCGCGGGCGCTTGCTAATTTTTTCTCCAGCTCCGGCAAATCGCCATATTTAATGCGGCTAGCGGTGGCTAAGTCCGCGTCGCGTTCAGCAATTTCTAATTGTGAGCGCAGATTGTCCATTTTTTCGGTAGTCGTGTTGACGGTTTGCAAAATGTCTTTTTCGTGTTGCCATTTTTTATCAATCACTTCGGCTTTTGCACGAATCTCGGCAATTTGCTCCTTGATCTCATTTTTGCGAATATTGGCGTGGTCGGATTTGTCTTTTTTTAGCGCCGCTTCCTCGATTTCCAATTGCAAGCGTCTATTGTTCAATCGATCCAGCGCAATTGGCACGCTTTCTAATTGCATTTTGAGCGAGCTGGTTGCCTCATCAAGCAGGTCGACTGCTTTGTCTGGCAAGAATCGGTCAGGCAAATACCTGGTAGACAATCTGGCGGCTGCCACGATTGCGTCGTCAGCAATTTTTACTCCGTGATGAATTTCGTATTTTTCCTTCAATCCGCGCAAAATAGCGACGGTGTCGTCAAAACTTGGTTCGCCAACGTAAACTGGCTGAAATCTTCGCTCTAAGGCGGCATCTTTTTCGACGTATTGACGATATTCAGCAAGCGTCGTCGCGCCAATCATGTGCAATTTTCCGCGAGCCAGCGCTGGCTTTAACATATTGCCCGCGTCCATGCTGCCTTCGCTTTTTCCAGCGCCAACCATGGTGTGAATTTCATCGACAAAAAGAATAATCTCACCAGCCGCGTCTTCTACTTCTTTCAGAACGGCTTTTAGTCGATCTTCAAATTGCCCACGAAAACTAGCGCCCGCCAGAAGACTGGAAATTTCCAGGGAAATTAGTCGCTTATCCTTCAGTGAAGCGGGAACGTTGCCTTTGACAATTCGTTGCGCCAACGCCTCAACAATTGCGGTTTTACCAACTCCCGGCTCACCGATGAGGACGGGATTGTTTTTAGTGCGGCGACTTAAAATCTGCATAGTGCGTCGAATTTCTTCATCTCGACCGATCACTGGATCGAGTTTACCTTCGCGTGCTAACGCTGTTATATCTGTACCGAATTTTTCGAGTGGTTTAGTTGTTTCTTCTTGATTCATGTTTGGTGGCATAAAATCCTCCTTTTGATTTTTAGTCTTAATTTGTTGCGCCCCAGTAAAAGACAGAATGGTGAAATCTGATATAGCTATCATAACAAATTAGCACTCTCAGTGCAAGAGTGCTAATAAAATAAATAGGCTTTTTGTAGTATAATAAGTGTATGAATATTCTTGTCACTGGTGGCGCTGGATATATCGGCAGTCACACAATCATCGAACTATTATCATCAAATCATAACGTAGTGGTGGTCGATAATTTATCAAATTCATCCGTCGAGAGTCTGAGGCGAGTTGAAGAAATCACCGGTCAATCAATACCGTTTCATGAATTCGATTTATGTGATCATCAGCGACTATCAGAATTGTTTAAGTCTGAAAAAATTGATGCTGTGATTCATTTTGCTGGGTTGAAGGCGGTTGGCGAGTCGGTTGAAAAGGCGCTTCTTTACTATAAAAATAACCTCGAAAGCACGTTGGTTTTGCTTGATGTGATGCAAGAATTTGATGTGAAGAAATTGGTGTTTTCTAGCTCGGCAACAGTTTATGGCGATCCTGCTAAATTACCAATTACCGAAGATATGCCGTTATCCGCCACAAATCCATATGGCCAAACAAAGTTGATGATTGAGCAAATGCTTCGCGATATTTCTGCGACAAATCAAAATTGGCAATTTACGTCTCTTCGCTATTTTAATCCAGTTGGTGCGCATCCGAGCGGCCGTATCGGGGAAGATCCCTCAGGAATCCCGAACAATCTTTTGCCATTTGTGTCACAAGTTGCTGTTGGTAAGCGAGAGTATTTGAGCGTTTTTGGTGATGATTATGACACTCCAGATGGAACTGGCGTGCGTGATTATATTCACGTGGTTGATTTGGCAAAGGCTCACGTGGCAGCTCTGGAGAATTTAGGCCGACCGAACGAATATAAAGTCTATAATATAGGCACTGGTCGCGGCACTTCAGTTTTGGAATTGGTGAAAGCATTTGAAAAAGCATCTGGTCGTGATGTTCCGTATCAAGTTACGCCACGTCGAGCAGGTGACATTGCGGCGTGCTATGCAGACCCAGGCTTGGCAGAAAAAGAATTAGGTTGGCGAGCAGAATTGACAATTGAAGATGCTTGCCGCGACGCTTGGAATTGGCAGAGCAATAATCCAAATGGCTACAATGGCTAATTGCCAGATTTGGTGAAAATCTTATTTTCGTAATAAGCGGAACGTTTGGAAAGTTCTGAATTTAAGTTTTCAATTCCGCCGTATTGTTCGACCAAGGTTTTCTTTCCAGAAAATAAGTTTGTGCCCAGACCTAATCGGTCGCCGTCAATTTTAACTCCCAGCGCCGCCAAAGTTGACGGATACATATCGAATGTCGTGAATTGACGGTTCTTTGAGTGACTAGTTGAAATGGCTGGATTTATAAACGTGTTGTAAATGGTTCGCTGATAATTAGTTCCGCCAATTTTTTCGTCGTAGTATGAAGTCTGCATTCCTAAATGGTCGCCAGAAATGATAATTGTGGTGTTTTCATAAAATGGCTGAGATTTAACCCAATTGACGAATGCGGCGACCTGTTTTGAGGAGCAAGCGTGAACATTGTCGTATTGATTACTGAACGTTTTGGCGCAGGTTTCGTCCAAATAGCCATCGGTAAAATGCGTGTCGGCGGTCAATAATTGCAAGTTAAATGGCTTGTCTGACGCCGCCAAACGCGAGGCTTCTTCGCGGGCAAATTGGAATAATTTTTTATCTTCATAACCCCACCAAACTTTGTAATCTTCGGATATTTTTCCGTGTTTTTTGGCGTAATTGTAATCTTCGATATTGAAATTGCCGTGCTGAGTTAATAATTTATCGCGTCCGCCAAAGCTTGCTTCAGAGCCCATAACAAACGTTTGATTATAGCCTTGTTTTTCTAAAATATCACCAAGACTATAAGCGCCCGGCAAGAACTTTTTAAACTCGCCCAGGGCGTTATGGTCGCGTCCGCCAACTAAGTTTTCTTTCAGTGGGACGCCAGTAGATTGCGCAGCCATTCCTGCCACAGTCCAGCCAGTGTTTGTTGCAGGCAAGGCGCCGCCGACACCGGATGCTTTGTTTGAGAATGAGGTATTTTTTAACGCCAATTCTTCCAGCTCTGGAATAATGGAGGTTTCGGAGCTGCCGCCATTAGCCTTTGATGCCAAAGTGTTTTCCATTGACTCCAAATAGATGTATATTAAGTTGCGCTTTTTCTCCGGGAAAGTCAATTTGGCGGTTTTTGGATTGACATAATTTTCTTCGTATAATTTGGTCGATTGAGTTAGGGCGTAAATATAATTAGGGATTCCGAAACTTTGAATCAGAAGGACGATTGCAATTAAAAACATACTTAGCGAGTAAATTGCTTGATTTCGTAATCTCAAAAACGGCAAAGTGAGTTTTCGTGATGATTTGATTTTTTTCAAACAGAAGGCGATTATGCGATTTACAAAAGATATCGATTTGTCGAACATTGGGACTAATAAGGCGCCGAATAATAGGAAAACTAACGGAAGATTTTGCAGGACGGCCGACCATAAATTGTCAGATTTTCCGCCAGCCAATCCGTTAACAAAATAAAAAATTATCTCGTCGATTTGCGAATTTTTAAAGACGATATACTTATAGCGCGCCGCAATTAAACAAAATGCCGCCAAAAAAAGCAAAATGATTGATATTGATTTAATCCAGAAACGTTTGGTAAATTTAATTTTTCTCACCATTCTATTATATCACTTACGTTTTTTGCGGATGAAGGGGTATAATAAAAGCATGAGCAAGAATAAGACGCGCACATTCGGAATTAGTTGGTGGATTGGGCTGGTTTTATTTGCTGGGATGATTTATTTGATGTTGGGTGATATTTTACATCGAGATGGCGTAATTGGCTCAAAAACTGATGTTTTAGTGATGGGTACGAATGCTGGATTTAAGCCGTTTGAGTATATTGATAACAATCAAGTGGTTGGCTTTGACGTTGATCTGGCGAGGGAAATTGCTAAAAGCTTGGGCAAAGATTTGAAGGTCGAAGATATGTCGTTTGATGGGCTACTTCCGGCGCTGGATAGTGGACAGATTGATATGGTGGCGGCTGGAATGACAGTGACGCCTGAGCGAGAGAAAAATGCGTTGTTTTCAGATCCGTATTATTCGGCGTCGCAGAGAATAATTGTTAAAAAGGGCAGTCCGATTCGCAATAAATATCAATTGCCAGGGCGAAAAATTGGCGTGCAGCTGGGTACGACTGGCGATACCTTGGCGTCTAAAATTGCTGGAGCATCAGTCACACAATTCCAAACCGCGCCGAGTGTTTTGCAGGAATTAAGTTCGGGAAAAATTGAAGCAGTTATTCTGGACGACGCTCCCGCAAAGCAGTATTCGGCTGGATTTTCTGACTTAGAAATCTTACCGGGCGCGCTCAGTGATGAAAGTTATGCGATTGCTATTAAAAAAGATAATAAAGACCTCTTGGAGAAGGTTAATAAAGAAATTGCCAAGATGAAAAAAGATGGCCGCTATGAAAAATTAATCCGCAAATATTTTGGTGAGGAGGCTAAATCGTGAATTTTTGGGAAGTAATTTTTGGCGGCGGTCGATGGCTATTTTTATGGCATGGATTAGAGGTGACGCTGGTTTTGACTGTGTTGTCGCTGATTTTAGGATCGGCAATTGGTGTGCTTGTCGCCCTGATGCGTACGTCGAATTTACGACCATTTGACAGGATGAAAACGAGCAGACTCGCGAACTTTAATCCGCTAGCTAGTCTGGGAAAAATTTATGTCGATATTATTCGCGGCACGCCACTTTTGGTTCAGCTATTGATTATGTATTACGTAGTTTTTGGGTCGTATCAATTTATGCCGAAGATTTTTGTGGCGGCGGTAGCGTTTGGGATAAATAGCGGCGCGTACATTGCTGAGATTATTCGTGGCGGAATTCAGAGTATTGACAAGGGTCAAATGGAAGCAGCTAGGTCTTTGGGTTTGAGCAATTGGCAGGCAATGCGGCTAGTTATTTTGCCGCAAGCAATGAGAAATTCGTTGCCGGCGTTGATTAGTGAATTTATCGCGCTATTAAAGGAAACTTCGGTTGTTGGTTGGATTGGTCTGAATGATATTATGCGGGGCGCGGACAATATTCGTTTTCAGACGGCGACAGCTTTTCAGTCGCTATTTGCCGCTGCGGCGATGTACTTAATTTTGACGGCGATTTTTACGCGAGTAATGGCGCGAGTAGAAAGGAAATTGAAACATGACGATGATCAGCGTTAAAAACTTGAAAAAAACGTTCGGCACAAATCGAGTTCTTCGCGATATTGACGAGGAAATTGAAGAAGGCGAGATTGTCGTGGTGGTTGGCTCGTCTGGTTCTGGCAAGTCGACATTCTTGCGGTGTCTGAATTTATTAGAGGAGCCGACTTCGGGTGAGATTATTGTTGATGGAATAAAAATTACTGATCCACACGTGAACTTGAACGCGTTGCGTCAGAATATTGGCATGGTTTTTCAGCAATTTAATCTGTTCCCGAATTTGAGCGTGATTGAAAATATTAAATTAGCTCCGAAAAAACTGCGTAAATTTTCAGATCAAAAAGCGACAAAATTGGCGCGAAGTTTATTGGACGATGTTGGGCTATTAGATAAAGCGGACGCTTCGCCGAATAGTTTGTCTGGCGGTCAAAAACAGCGAGTAGCAATTGCGCGAGCACTAGCGATGGAGCCGAAAATCATGCTTTTTGATGAGCCGACTTCAGCGCTAGACCCAGAGATGATTGGCGAAGTTTTGGACGTGATTAGAAAAGTTGCCAAAAAGGGAATGACGATGGTAATTGTTACGCATGAAATGAAATTTGCCCGCGAAGTCGGCACGCGGATGATTTTTCTGGATAAGGGAGAAATAATCGAAAATGGCACGCCAGCTCAGGTAATGGATCACCCGAAAACTGAACGTGCCAAAAAATTCTTCGCCAAATAGTCTAAGCAGCCCAGCTATAATTCGCTTAGAACTGGAACTTCTGTCAATTTGTTAACTAGCTGGTCCAGGTCAACCTCTGTCAGATAACTCGGTAAAATTCGCGTCGTTTTCGGATCGACAAAGCCGCACTTGGCTACTTCCTCGACGCCGTGCGAAGTTTGTTCCAGGTCAATCTGCTGGTAATCTTGCCAGTTGGTGATGAGGAAGAAAAATTCCAATTGCTCGTTCGGGCCATGCGCTGATTGCTCGCCTGATTCGGCGAATTGTTGTATAAATAATAGCTTACCAATTTCTGGTTTGACGCCAGTTTCTTCAATCATTTCTCGACGCAAGCCGTCCAACAAGCTTTCGCCCATTTCCAAGCCGCCGCCCGGCGTACACCAAAAATTACGCCCTTTGCCATTATTGGCGGTCAATTGTTGGCAGAAAATTTCGCCGTTTTCATTGATAATAATTCCGCGCACGTTTACTCTTCGTCGCATAAAACCTCCTTTGATTGCTAATAGCCAGAGGTTCAATTAGTCTGAACGTACGCCCAATAATTTCATGGTCGGGGTGACTGGATTTGAACCAGCGACCTCACCGTCCCGAACGGTGCGCGCTACCGAGCTGCGCCACACCCCGACGCTAAAAAACAGTATAAAACTAACAGATATTTTTGTCCAATTGTAATTATTAAAATGAAATCAACTAGTCCTAAAATGATATAATATAAGATGGACTTAGAACGTAAAGGACTATAAATGAAACATATTTTGCGAATTTTTAGAGACTATTGGTTGCTGTTTATTATCTTGATTGGATTCACGTATGGCGTTGTGATGGCGAATTTGTGGCTGCCGGATAAAATGTCGGAAATTGTCAATAACGGCATTATTAAACAAGACATGTCGGCGATTTGGAATAATGGCTTGATGATGATTTTGGTGACGGCGGCTGGTGGGTTTTGTTCAATTGTCGTGGGTTTTTTGGCGGCGCGAATTGCTACGGGAATGGCGCAAAAATTGCGATTGAAATTGTTTGAACGAATAGAAAGTTTTTCTTTGGCGGACTTTAATAAGTTTTCTACGGCGTCGCTGATTACGCGCTCAACGAATGATATTCAGCAGATTCAAACAACGTCAATAATGCTGCTAAGGCTGGCGTTAATGGCACCGATTATGGCAATTGGCGGTCTGCAAAAAGCCATGAATAATGCGCCCGATTTAAGCTGGATTATCGCTTTGGCGGTGTTCGTTTTGTTTGTGGTGATCGCTGCGTTATTTACGATTGCCGTACCTAGGTTTAAGAAATTGCAGACTCTGGTGGATAAACTTAATTTGGTGGCGCGGGAAAATTTGGTTGGACTGAAAGTTATTCGTGCGTTCCATAACGAGAAGATTGAGCAGAAAAAATTCCAAGAAGCCAACGTGGAATTGAACAAGATGAATTTATTTGTGAACCGTTTGATGATGTTGCTTGATCCGATTATGACTTTAGTGATGAACTTTTCGAGTGTGGCAATTGTGTGGTTTGGCGCGCATTTGATAAGTGGTGGCAATTTGCAAATTGGTAATATGATGGCGTTTTTGGAATACGCGATGCAGGTGATAATCTCGTTCTTGTTGCTGTCAATGGTGTTTATTATGGTGCCGCGAGCCGTCGTATCAGTGCGTCGAGTCGGAGAAGTTTTGGATACTTTGCCATCAATTATTGACCCGAAGTCGCCGAAAAAATTGCCAAAAGATGCCAAGGGAAAAATTGAGTTTAAGGACGTTACGTTTACTTATCCTGACGCGGATTTGCCGGTGCTTTCGGATATTAATTTTGTAGCCGAACCTGGTCAGACAACGGCGTTTATTGGCAGTACTGGTTCGGGAAAGTCGACTCTGATTAATTTGATTCCTCGTTTCTATGATGTTTCGGCGGGGCAGATTTTGCTTGATGGTGTGGATATTAAAAATCTGAAACTGGAAGATTTGTCTGGTCAAATTGGTTACGTGCCGCAAAAAGGCGTGCTGTTTAGCGGAACGGTTGCTAGCAATATCAAATACGGCAACGCTGAGGCTGATGATAAGTTGGTTGAAAAAGCGGCCAAAATTGCCCAAGCGGAAGAATTTATTAGCGAGTTAAAAAGTGGTTATAAAAGTGAAATCGCTCAGGGCGGTAGCAATGTTTCTGGCGGTCAGCGTCAGCGTCTGTCGATTGCGAGGGCTATTGCGGTTGAGCCGAATGTTTACATTTTTGACGATTCGTTTTCGGCGCTTGATTTTAAGACGGACGCGAAGTTGCGGGCTGTGCTTACGAAGGAAACTAAGAATAAAACTGTGTTAATTGTCGGTCAGCGAATTAATACGATTATGAATGCTGATAAAATTATCGTGCTTAATGAGGGAAAAATTGTTGGTCAGGGAACGCATCAGGGATTGATGAAAGATTGCGAAGTTTATCAAGAAATTGCCGCTTCGCAACTCTCGGAAGATGATTTACAGAAAATGTCTATTGCTGCGAAAGGAGTGTTGTAATGTCTAGGCAAACTACAAAAAAGCGACAGCAGGTACGAATGGGCGGTCCGATGGGCAGAATGGGCACTGGCGAAAAAGCTAAAGATTTCAAGGGAACGGTCAAGAAGCTGATTAAATATTTGTCGGATTTTCGATGGCAAATGTTGATGGTGTTGGTTTTTGCAATTGGGAGTACAATTTTTGCGATTGCCAGCCCGAAGATTTTAGGCAGCGCGACGAATCAAATTGTTGATGATTATGCCAATATGAAAGCCTACGAGGCGATCACTAGCAAATTGCCAAAAGGTGTTTCTTTGCCAGCGGGAACTACTGGCGCGGACGTTTTGAACCGATTGCCGAATAAGTCGGAGATTGAAAAACAGATTCCGTCCAGTCAGCTTGAGTCGATTAAAAAGCTAGATCTTAGTCGGCGTCCAGAATTTCATTTTGACGCTATTTGGCGAATAATTATTTTGTTAGTCGGACTGTATGTGCTGAGTACAATTTTTCGCTATATTCAAACTTGGATAATGACTCAGGTGACGCAAACCGTAACTTTCAGAATGCGACAACAATTGTCCGAAAAAATAAATCGCTTACCGCTGAGTTATTTCGATAAGCAAACTTACGGCGAAGTTCTTAGTCGCATAACTAATGATGTCGATACGATTAGCCAAACACTAAATCAGAGTTTGTCGCAAATTATAACTTCAACGGTTACGGTGCTGGGAATTTTGGTGATGATGTTTTCGATTAGCTGGCAGATGTCGCTAGTTGCGCTACTGGTGCTTCCGCTGGCGGGTGGCGTGATTACGCTGATTGCAAAGAGTTCGCAAAAACAATTCTTACGCCAGCAAACGCAGCTTGGCGAACTTAATGGACACATTGAAGAAATGTATGGCGGTCATCAAGTGATGCGCGTCTTTAATGGTCAGAAAAAATCGATTGCTAAGTTTTCTAAGATCAATAATCGGCTTCAGGAGAGCGCTTGGAAGGCTCAGTTCTTTTCTGGATTGATTCACCCGATTATAAATTTTATCAGCAATATTGGTTATGTAGCTATGACAATTTTGGGCGGTTGGCTGGCGATTAATGGTCGGCTAAAAATCGGCGATATTCAGGCGTTTATTCAATACGTCGATCAGTTCAATCAACCGCTGGTTCAGGTTGCTAATATCGCTAATATTTTGCAATCGACAGCTGCTGCCGCCGAGCGAGTGTTTGAGTTTTTGGACGAGCCGGAAGAAGCGATTGAATCGAATAACTTGGTGAAATTGTCCAACGTAAAAGGCGAAGTTGAATTCGACAACGTCGTCTTTGGATATAAGCCAGACCAAACTATTATCAAAGGTTTGTCGGCGCACATTAAGCCAGGTCAGCGCGTGGCGATTGTCGGTCCGACTGGTGCTGGCAAAACGACGCTAGTTAACTTGCTGATGCGATTTTATGAGATCAATAGCGGTTCGATTAAAATTGACGGCGTGGATATTCGTAAGATGAAGCGTAGCGATGTGCGTCAAATGTTTGGCATGGTGCTACAAGATACGTGGCTGTTTAATGGCACGATTCGTCAGAATTTGATGTATGGCAATCCAAAAGCTACCGAGGAAGAGATGGTAAAAACCGCCAAAGAAGCGCATGTTGATCATTTTGTGCGGTCGCTGCCGGGCAGCTATGATATGGTCTTGGGCGAGGAGGCTGCTAACATTTCCCAGGGAGAAAAGCAGTTGCTGACAATTGCCAGGGCGATGCTAGAAAAAGCGCCGATGTTGATTTTGGACGAAGCGACAAGCTCGGTTGATACGCGCACTGAAGTCCTTATCCAAAAAGCCATGGAGAAGTTGATGCAGGGAAAAACTAGTTTTGTTATCGCGCATCGTTTGAGTACCATTCGTGACGCTGATTTGATTTTGGTGGTTAAGGATGGGAATATCATTGAGCAGGGCAATCACGAAACTCTGCTGAAGCAAAATGGATTTTACGCCGAGCTTTATAATAGTCAGTTTGCCGAGTAGTTGTCTGCTACTTTTTATATAGTGATATTTTTGTAGCTTTTGGCGTGTGCAAATCGAAATCAATATCAGTTTTCTGGACAATTTCATAATAAGGCGGAATTGATGGGTTTTTCGGAAGTTCAATTATTTTTCCGTCGTTAAATAATTGTCCTTGTCGGTAGACATTGTGAATAAACGGCACGTTTGGCTTTACTTTTCTCAAGCGATATAACGCTGATTTATGCTGTGTTTCGCCATTTGTAACAACTTTGGGCTGTGTGTGCCATTGTCCCATAATACATAATGTTAATAGGGAATCGTCAATTTTAAGGATATTTTTAGCTAACTCTTCTTCTCGCGCTTGAGGGCTTGCTGATATAATGGCGTCCTCGTCTAAATTGTCAAAAAATGTATCAATAAAAATAAGTTCTTTAAGTTGGTTTTGCTGTAGAAGAATTGCTATCGTCTTTATCATTTCAAGAGATAGAATGCTTGAATCAAAAAGGTCTTCATCAACTAAGGAAAAATCGCAAGATCCGGTCTTTACTGAATTGATGAAGTTGGATACGGCGGGGCTGGCTTCAATAGCTAATCTCTTTACGCCAAGTTTCTTAACCAGAGTATAGATGATGTCGGAATTTTCTTTAATGCCGTGAATTTCGCCATATACAATTATGTTTGATTTTCGCAAGGTGAATTGAAGCGAATTTAACTGTTTTATGTCTAATTGTTTCGGTAAAAATGTTTTGATAATATCGTGATTATTCATGGGTGCTAATTGATAGTTTACTTCATAAAACCGTAAATATATAGGGCTGCGTCGTTGATAAATTTGTCGATATTTGGCGAACTATTTATAATTAAGTCATGAATATCGCAGACCAACTCCTTGCTAAATACCCAATCATTTCTGACCAAGTCGACATAAAAGAGCTTGGTGCGCTTTTAAGAGAGTTGGAAAAAACTTTGCGTCGTGGCACCACTGGAAATATTGTGGAGTTTGGCTGTTATGTTGGCACGACTAGTTTGTTTATTCGCCGACTGCTGGATGCTTATGATTTTACGGGCGAGTTTCACGTTTACGATTCGTTTGCGGGATTGCCGGAAAAAACCCAGAAGGATAATAGCGCTGCGGGTGATCAATTTAAGGCTGGCGAGTTATTAGCGCCGCGTAAGACGTTTGTCCAGAATTTTAAGAAAGCAGGATTGAAGTCGCCGATTATTCACAAAGGCTGGTTTTCCGATTTTACTTCTGATGACGTGCCGGAAAATATTATGTTTGCGTTTTTTGATGGCGATTTTTACGAATCAATTGTCGATTCTTTTCGGGTTTGTGAAAGTAAGTTTAATGAAGACGCGATAATTATTGTTGATGATTACGCAAATGAAGCTCTGCCGGGCGCCGCAAAAGCCACTGATGAATGGCTGAAGGCTAATCGACAATTCACGGTCAGGACTGAGGCTAGTCTGGCAATTATCTCCTCTTGCCCAAAAACATAAACGTGTTACAATTAAAACATCACTAATATAAACAGGGGAGGGTTGTGATGGACGAACCAATTCACATCACGTCTGAAATAGGAAAACTTAAGACCGTTCTATTGCATCGGCCAGGTGAAGAGCTGGAGAATTTGACGCCAGACTATCTGACCGATCTTTTATTTGACGATATTCCATATCTGAAAGTGGCGCAGGCTGAACACGATGCTTTTGCGGAAGCATTGAGGAGTCGTGGTGTTGAAGTTCTGTATCTGGATCAATTAGTCGCCGAGGCAATTAATACAGATCAATTGCGCGAACAATTCGTTGATGAAATGTTGGCTGCTTCTAAGCAGGATTCACGCCGTGTTACTCAAACATTGCGTCAATTTTTGTTAGACCTGCCAACTCACGCTATGATCCGCAAGATTATGGCTGGTGTTCGTAAAGACGAAATTACTTTGCCTCCAGATCAGCATCAACAGCTTCACAATATGATCGAGAAGAACCATTATCCATTCTATCTTGATCCAATGCCAAACCTATACTTTACACGCGACCCAGCTGCCGCAATTGGTAACGGTTTGACAATCAATAAGATGCACTGGACGGCTCGTCGTCGTGAATCGCTATTTATGCGCTACATCATCGACCATCATCCACGTTTTGCTAATCGTGCGCCAGTTTGGTACAACCGCACAGAAAAATTCTCAATGGAAGGTGGCGACGAATTAGTATTAAGCGATAAGGTTATGGCAATTGGTGTTTCAGAGCGAACAACTGCTGAGGCAATTGAAAAGATGGCAACCAAGCTGTTTGCTGGTTCGAAATTCGAGAAAGTCATCGCTATGGAGATTCCAAAATCTCACGCCTTTATGCACCTAGACACCGTGTTTACGATGATTGATCGTGATAAGTTTACGATTCACCCAGAAATTCGCGACCACGGCGGCAGGATGAATTGTTTTATTTTGGAGAAGGTTGAAGGTCAGCCATTCCCACGAATTACACACGAAACAGATTTGGAGCACGTTCTGAGGGTTGCGCTTGGTTTGCCAAGTGTTACGTTGATTGAGTGTGGCGGCGGTGATCCGATTGATGCTGCTCGTGAGCAGTGGAATGACGGTTCAAACACTTTGGCGATTGCGCCGGGTGTTGTGGTGACTTATGATCGCAACTACGTAACTAACCAGAAATTGCGCGAAAACGGTATTGAAGTTATTGAAATTAGTGGTGCTGAGCTTGGACGCGGTCGTGGCGGTCCACGCTGTATGAGCATGCCGCTAGTACGAGAGGATGTATTCTAATGGCTCAGAGTTTGAAAGGACGATCACTACTGACTTTAGGCGATTATACCGCTGAAGAGATTCGCTTGCTATTGGACACGGCTCGTGAATATCGTCGATTGAAATATGCCGGCATTCCGCACCGAATTCATGAAGGTAAAAACGTGGCTTTGTTGTTTGAAAAGACTTCAACGCGAACACGCTGCGCATTTACGGTAGCTGCTAATGACCTTGGAATTGCACCGGAATACCTCGGTAAAGATGATATTCAATTGGGCAAGAAAGAGACAGTTGAAGACACTGCTAAGGTTTTGGGTCGAATGTTTGACGGAATTGAGTTCCGCGGCTTTGACCACGCGACTGTTGAGGAATTGGCACGTCACGCTGGCGTTCCAGTATGGAATGGATTGACCGATAAGTTTCATCCAACACAGATTTTGGCTGACTTCATGACAATTGAAGAACATGTCGGAAAATTGAAGGGAACTAAGCTGGTATTTGTTGGTGATGGTCGTAACAATATGGCGAACTCGCTGATGATCGGCTCAGCTATTATGGGACTTGATTTTCGTATTTTGGCACCTCGTGAATTGCATCCAGATCAGGCTTTGGTTGATAAAGCAAATCATTTTGCTAGGTCAAGTCATGCACGCATTACCATCACTGACAACTTCGAAGAAGCTTTGCGCGGTGCTGATGTAATTTACACGGACGTTTGGGTTTCAATGGGTGAAGAAGATAAGTTTGCTGAGCGCATTAACCAATTGCGACATTTCCAAGTTAATCGCCAGATGATTAACCTGACAGGAAATCCTGAGGTCAAGTTTATGCACTGCTTGCCAGCATTCCATGACGCATTGACGATTACTGGAAAGAAGATTCAGGAAGATTTCGGTTTAGATTCAATGGAAGTGACGGATGAGGTGTTCCGCTCGCCACATTCGATAGTTTTTGATCAAGCGGAAAATCGTATGCATACAATCAAGGCTGTGATGGCTTTGACATTGTAGTTGTTGTCGTAATAAGGAGGTTAAGGAGGCTCCGAGGCAATGGTAGAAAAAATTAAAAAAGCAAAGCAGAAGCTTCGATCACCGTCGGCGTTTACTATTTTGTTTGTCGTGATCATCGTTATGGCGGCATTGACGTGGGTTGTTCCTTCTGGATTATATAAGACGAACGAAGATGGCGATCGTATAGCTAATTCGTATCACGTAGTCGATAAAGATCGAACCGTCACGGAAGAAAAAGACGGTAAAAAGGAAGAGGTCAAAAAACACGACCAGCAAGGTTTGTGGGACGTTTTCACTGCACCTATTAAAGGTATGTCAGATAAGCTTGATGTCATCGTCTTCGTGATGGTGCTCGGCGGATTCTTAGGCGTCACTATGAAAACTGGTGCGCTTGATGCTTCTCTTGGCGCACTGCTCCGAAAGATGAAGGGCAAGGAAAAGTGGCTCATTCCGATTTTGATGATTTTCTTCGCTATCGGTGGTACTACTTACGGCATGCAAGAAGAAACTGTGGCGTTCTATGCGCTCGTCATACCGATGATGATAGCTGCTGGCTACAATGCAATGACTGGTGTGATGGTTATCGTGTTGGGTGCTGGTACTGGTGTGCTTGGCTCGACAATCAACCCATTCTCTACTGGTGTTGCGGCAAAAACCGCAGATGTGAAATTGGGTAGCGTTATTCCAATAATGTCTATAATCTTAGTGCTCTGTTTGATTGCTGCGATTATCTTTACTATGCGTTATGCCGCAAAAGTTAAGGCAGGCAAGTACAAAGAAGATGTTCGCTACAAGCCAGCTACGGCTGCTCTCGACACGACAAACGTACCAAAATTCACTGGTCCACGAAAAGTCGTTATGTCCGTGTTTGCTATTACGTTTGTGCTAATGATTCTTTCCTTGATTCCATGGGGAAGTTGGAATATCACATTCTTCGCTGATATGTTTGAATGGGCTGCAGGTTTGCCAGTCATTGGCGCGGTACTTGGTGTAGTCCACAGTGCGGCATTTGGTGATTGGTATTTCAATGAAATCACTGCACTATTCCTAATTTCAACAATTGTCATAACCGCAATTTACTACAAAGAATTTAAGAAAGAGGGTGTTTTCCCAGTTGATACATTTATCGACGGTGTGAAAGATATCTTGCCGGTTGCCTTGATTATTGCAGTGGCAACAGGTGTTTCCGTAGTGATGACTAACGGCGAAATCCAGGACACAATCATCAGCTGGGGTGAATCTCTCCTGAAAGATGCTGGTGGCGGCGTTGTCGGTGTGTTGGCGTATCTATTCTACTTGCCAATGTCATTTATCGTTCCGTCATCATCAGGTTTGGCAGCAGCAACTATGCCGGTTATCGCGCCAATTGCTGACTTGGTTGGCTCAAGCAAAGAAGTTATGGTTGCCGCATTTGCGACAGCGTCTGGCTTGATCAACATGATGGCTCCAACTATCGCGTCGTTGATGGGTGGATTGGCTTTGGCTGGCGTTTCATATCGCGACTGGCTAAAACGCTCAGCTCCAATTATGGCAGTGTTTGCTATCATCAGCATCGCGGTTATTGCGATTTTCGGAGCACTGTAGCCTATGGATAAGAAGCGTACTATTGTAGTAGCGCTCGGTGGTAACGCCCTGCAACGGCAGGGCGAAGCCGCGTCTGAGCAGCAGCAACGAGTAGCTGATGAAACTGTTCGGCAACTTTTACCGTTAATCCAGGCTGGTCATAACGTAGCAATTGTTCATGGCAATGGTCCTCAGGTTGGCAATATTGTGTTACATGAAGAGGCGATTAATACGCCAGATGTGCCAAGTTTGCCGCTGGAAGATTCTGGCGCTATGAGCCAGGGGCTGATTGGCTTTTGGCTGCAACAGGCTTTTCATGACGCCTTTATGGTTAATCAGATGAATAATCGCGCTGTTAGCGTTATAACTCAAACGATTGTTAGCTTAAGCGATCCAGCATTCCAAAATCCAACCAAGCCAATTGGTCCGTTCTATTCGGAAGACGAGGCAAAAACCGTCGCTAGCGAACGTGGCTACACGGTAAAAGAAGACGCTGGCCGTGGCTGGCGGCGTGTCGTTCCATCGCCAAAACCTCAGACGATTGTTGAGGCTGATGTGATTAAAGCGTTGGTTCATGCTGGCGTGACGGTCGTTTCAACTGGCGGCGGCGGCATTCCTGTTTTACAAGACGAAACTGGTCAATTAAAAGGCGTCGCTGCGGTTATTGATAAGGACTTCGGCGCGGCAAAATTGGCAGATCTTTTGGACGCTGACACTTTGCTGATTTTGACTTCGGTTGATGCTGCTAAAATTAATTTTGGCAAACCAGATGAGCAATCTCTCGGGGAAGTTTCAATAGAAGAACTTCAAAAGCACATTGACGATGGGCAATTTGCGCCAGGTTCAATGTTGCCAAAAACTCAGGCTGCCTTGTCGTTCCTGGATGGAAAGTCGGGGCGTACGGCGATTATTACTTCGCTGGATAAAACCGCTGAAGCCATTAGCGGCTCGGCAGGCACGATAGTCAAATCGTAATAAAAATCAAGAAGTTCCTGTAAATGTCGCAGGAGCTTCTTGTGTTTATATATGTTTTATTTTATAATATGAAATTATGTTGCAATATCTTCGTTCGACAAATAGTGATTCAATAATTAGCCCGCAAGAAAATTTGCAGTCTGGTTCGTGGGTGCGCTGCGAAAGACCGAGCGACGAAGAGGTTTCGCAATTGCTTACGCTGGGCTTGGATGAGGATTTGATAAGTGACGCGCTTGACCCGCACGAAGTGCCGCGTATTGAGTTTGACGATGAGTGGACTTATTTGATTGCGCGATTGCCAGACACTGACGACGATTTTAACGATTTTACCACGCCAATTTTATTCTGCATCAATAAAGATCATATCGTGACGTTGTCTAGAGATAGTTTAGGGCGATTGTGGCAACCGTTTATTGATAAAATGCGGATTAGGACGGATCGACAAGTTGAGCTTTTGGTGGCGATGGTTGAGGCAATTTCAACGCAATATCAGCGGCGCGTGGCAACGATTAATCGCCAAATGCGAGCGGCTACGGACAGCATTCATACACTGAGAGTTAATGATATTGCCACTCTGGCGGAGTATGAGCGCAAATTGAACGATTATCTTGACGCGCTAATTCCGATGAACTGGGCAATTGAGAGGCTTCTGGCGACTCAGAAGCTGCGATTGAAAGCTGATGACAAGGAAGACGTTGAAGATATCTCGATTGATTTGGAGCAGGTTATTGCGCGTTGTAAAAGTTTGTTGAGGACGATTACTAATGTGCGCGATAGCTATAGGGCGGTGATGGATACGCGTCTTAATGAGACGATTCGCCTGCTAACCGTAATTACCGTAGCTTTGACTATTCCGACGATGATCGCTGGTTTGTATGGCATGAATGTGCCGGTTCCAGGCGCCGATAATCCATTGATGTTTTGGGTGATTACCGCGATCAGTATAGTGTTGGCATTTGTTGTGGGCTATTATTTCCTGCGCCGCCGCTAAAGTTTAATTGCAATTCGACAGATTGCTAATATTGCTTATGTATATTATAATTTTCTCATGATGGTGGGCTATTTTGAACGCAGATCGTTGACTGAAAAGTTGACGCAAGCTCAACGAATGCACAAAAACGGTTGGATTAATTTGACCGGGAGTCTTGACGCTGCTCGAGTTTCAAAGGCTTTGTCGCTGTCTGCCAATATTGTCCGTGATGTACTGGACATCCATGAATTACCTCGAGCAGAGTTTTCTGATGGCGTTGAGTATATTTTTACACGCATACCGTTTGGTCAAACTGATTCTGGCAAAACGGCACCGTTTTTGATTGCAATTAGCGGCGGTCATTATATTACAATATCGCCTCATGTTAAATTTTCACCTCTGGAGGTCAGCGATTATTTATTTAGCACAACCGAACGTCCAGCGGGAGTTTTTGCTGCGAATTTGGCGTATATTATTTCTCAATATGAACAGCGCGTGCATTTGTTAACGGAACAAATTAGCGATGCTCGTCGGCGACTAAGCCGTCATGAAGTTGAGAATTCGGATTTTATTAAATTTGTCGCAATTGAAGACACTCTCAATGAATATCGGAGCAGTTTGGAAGGGATGTCTCGCGTTATTACACAACTAATGGAAAACCGCCGCCATCTATTTAAGACCAGGGACCTGGAAGCCTTGGAGGATGTCGATCTACACATCAGACAAGTTTTAGTGGCAATCAGTTCCAGCACGCATACAATTTCCAGTATCCAAAACGCTTATTCGACGGTTGCTAATAATACGCTGAACCAACGTATGAAGGCATTGACTGCCATAACAATTCTTCTGGCTATTCCAAACGTTTTTTACGGGATGTATGGAATGAATATCGCGTTACCATTTCAGGGCGAGCCTTGGGCGTACCCAGTTATCACCAGTTTTACGGTGTTGTTGATTTTACTTGTTATGTTTGTTGCTAAGCGACTTCGCTTGTTCTAATATAGATATAATAAGCATTTTCAAAATGTTTTTGCTTGACGCACCAATAAACGTTTGGTAACATTGTTAGCATGTCTCGCGCCGAAGCATTAAATTGCTGATATTAAGTGATAAAGGTCGAAGCGCGTGGGGCTGCACATAATAATAAGGAGTGCAAAACACATGCCAATAGCAATCAAATTTGTGCCATCAAGGCGCAAAAAGATCGCGGTGGATGTGGTGCCTGCCGAATGGCAAACATACATAGCACAATAAAAAGAGTGCAGTCGCTCCAACGATAGAATAGGGACGACTATAAACAAATCCCGCTCCAAGGCACCGGAGCGGGATTTTGGTTTGTGTGAAAATGCGTTAATCTTTTACTTCAACGCCAGCTTTTTTCAAGGCTTCCTTGACTGATGATTCGATTGAGCCAGAGTTGTCCATCTCAGTATTTTTTCCATTTATATAGAAAGTTGGTGTCGCGGCAACGCCGTGTTTGCGACCGAGAGCCATATCGAAGTCGATTTTATTTTTAACCCTGTTGCTGGCAATATCGGTTTTATATTGATCGATATTAAGCTTCAATTGTTCAGCATAAGATTTGAAAATGTTGTCGCGTTCTGTAGTGTTGGCGCTTTTCCAAGCGTCTTGATTTGCATATAGAAGCTCATTCATTTCCCAGAATTTACCCTGTAAACCAGCAGCTTCAGCTGCCGCGGCGGCAGCGCGTGCGTTAGGGTGTGAGCTGGCAATTGGGAAATTACGGAAAATTAATCGAACGTGATCTTTGTATTTTTTAGCTAGCGCTTCGGCTTTTGGTGCAGCGGTGCCGCAGCCAGGGCATTGATAATCGGCGTATTCGATAATTGTTACTTTGGCATCTTTGCTGCCAATTTCATGATCCGCGATATTACCATTTCTTGATTCTGCGCTGATAGCTGTGTTCAGCTGATCATTATTGATGTCGCTAATGTTTAGTCGATTTTGTGTCGAAATATAAATCATTCCACCAACAATTGCCACTACAATAATTGCGAAAATTATCCAGCTTTTCTTATTCATTTTACCTCCATTTACTCTAGTAAGTATAGCACGGAATGCGGTACAATAAAACTATGACGATTGTGCTAATTTTTGGATATTTGGTTACTTTGGTGGTTTTGTTGATAGTGCTGGGAATTCAGCCGAAAACGTCTTCGCATAGCCAATTTGAGCTGCGGCGGAGAAGTGGGCTAGGCGATGAAAAGGCTAAAATTCTTTTGCGACAAAGAGAATTTTTACGAGATATTATTTCACTGCAGCGCGCCGTGGCTTCTTTATGTTTGGTAATTTTAAGCGCTATTAGTGTTTATTTGTTCAATTGGGCGACTGGACTCGTTTTGTCAATTATAATAGCCCTGGAAATCGGAGCCGTCGCGCGAATTGGCTTGTGGCAAAAGTATTCACAGCAACTTTACGAAAAATACGAACCGCTAATTTTAACGACAATTGAGCGACATCAAGTAATTTTGTCACTAATTCGTTCGATATCGCCAGTGGTTGGTGATAGTCGGGTGATTGAATCGAAAGAAGAATTGCTGGAAATGGTGGCTCAATCCAGCGGAGCGATTTCATCTTCTGAGAAAAAGCTTATTACTAACGGACTGAAGTTCAACGATA
Organism: uncultured Candidatus Saccharibacteria bacterium; assembly: GCA_938042055.1. Classification (GTDB taxonomy): domain Bacteria; phylum Patescibacteriota; class Saccharimonadia; order Saccharimonadales; family Saccharimonadaceae; genus Nanosynbacter. The sequence goes on along the minus strand of CALIRX010000033.1, from coordinate 6,143 downwards.
TGAAAGTCGAGGAAATTATGACGCCGCGAAACATGATTGAATCGGTGCCTATGAACGAGCTTCTTGGGCCGCTAGTACTTGATGATCTTCATAAAAAGGGGTATAGCAGATTTCCTGTTATTGACGGCGACATTGATCATGTTGTTGGCATGCTGAGGATTCAAGATTTGTTAACGATTGATCGCAAAGCAAAATCTCATCGTGCGGAAACAGCCATGAGTAAAGATGTCTATTATATTCGCGAAAATCAAACTCTACAGCACGCCTTGGCTGCATTTTTGAAAATGCAACATCAATTGTTTATTGTTGTAAATGAGTTTCGAGAAACAGTTGGTTTGCTGAGCCTAGAAGACGTAATTGAAGCGCTATTAGGTCAGAAAATCATTGACGAATATGATGTTTATGGAGATCTCCGTAAAGCCGCTACGGCTAATCCGCAGAAAAATAATTTGCCTACAAAAACTCAACGAGATGTTTAATTCTGGGAATTTGACCAGATTATGCTATAATAACAGATATGAAAAATAGAATTTTGGCGGCAGAAACTTCTAAAAAAGTTGGTGAGAATATTACAGTTGCGGGCTGGGTTCATTCCAGGCGTGATCATGGCGGGTTGATTTTTATTGATTTGCGCGACCATACGGGTTTGGTTCAGTTGGTTATTAACCCTGATAAAAAAGATGCTTTTTCTTTGGCGGAAAGCTTGCGAGATGAGTTTGTGGTTCGTGCTTGTGGCGTGGTTGCAGAGCGTGGCGAAGGTTTGAAAAATCCGAATATCGCCAGTGGCGATGTGGAAATTGTTGTGGATAATTTGGAGATTTTGAACCGAGCTGAGACTTTGCCAATTCAGCCATTTGCCGAGGATAATCAAGCCGGCGAAGAGCTAAGATTCAAATATCGTTATCTTGATTTGCGTCGTCCAAAAATGCAAAACATGCTTAAAAAGCGCGCCGAAATGTATCGTCGAATCCATGAATATATGGACAATCGAGATTTTATTGAAATTCAAACGCCAATTTTAGCCAATTCGAGCCCTGAGGGTGCGCGTGATTTTCTGATTCCGAGTCGCTTGCAGGAAGGGAAGTTTTACGCCCTGCCGCAAGCTCCACAGCAGTTTAAGCAGCTGCTGATGGTTGGTGGCGTGCCGCGTTATTATCAGTTGGCGGCTTGTTTCCGCGACGAGGATCCGCGAGCAGATCGCTTGTATGGCGAGTTTTATCAGCTTGATTTAGAGATGAGTTTTGCTGAAAATGGCGAAGAGGTTCGTACTGAAGTTGAGCCTTTGATGAAGCAACTGGCAACTGATTTTGCTGGTAAAAAATTGTTGGATTTGAGCGATTTGGCGGTTGGTGATGGCAGTTCAATTCCGCGAATTTCGTATCGCGATGCCATGGAAACTTACGGTTCTGACAAGCCGGATTTGCGATTTGGTATGGAATTGATAGAACTGACGGACGTGTTCTCGGAGACTGAGTTTGGTGTATTTAAAAATGCTGAATGCATTAAGGCTATTTGCGTAAAAAATGGCGCAAGTTTGAGTCGCAAGCAAATTGACAATTTCACTAATATAGCTAAAAGCGAAGGCGCTGGCGGTCTGGCGTACATTACGTATCAAGACGGCGAAGCAAAATCTCCAATTGTGAAATTCTTGAGTGAGAAGGAATTGGCTGATATCCAGCAGAAAACTGGTGCGGTTGATGGCGATGCAGTGTTCTTTGGCGCTGATTCTCGCTCGGTTGTTAACGCGGTATTGGGGCGCTTGCGTAATGAATTTGCCTCGCACTTTAATCTTAAGGACCCATCGGTCGTGGCGTTTGCTTGGATTATTAATTTTCCGTTTTACGAGTGGGATGAGCGCAGTAAGAAGCTTGACTTTGGGCACAATCCGTTCAGTATGCCAAAGGGTGGCTTGCAGGCTCTGGAGTCTGCTGAAACTGACGCCGAAAAATTATCCATTGTCGCCGATCAGTTTGATATGGTGATGAATGGTTATGAGATTTGCTCTGGCGGCGTTCGAAATCATAATCCAGCGGTGTTATATAAAGTGTTCGGTTTGCTGGGCTTCAGTAAGGCTTATGTCGAAGAGAAGTTTGGTGCTATGTTGGGTGCTTTCAAATACGGCGCTCCGCCTCACGCAGGATGCGCTTTTGGCGTTGATCGTATTTTGATGGAATTGACCGATGAGCAAAACGTCCGTGAGACTCTGGCGTTTCCAAAGAATGGCTCTGGTGTGGATGTAATGATGAATTCACCATCGGTTGTCGATCCCGCTCAGCTACGCGAATTGGGTTTGTGAGATTTAACTCATTGAGTTTATGGGAGACGTTCGTAGGATGATGGACAATATTATTCTTCATATTCCTCATGCCTCGCTGTATCTACCGACCGATTTTTGGCGTGATATTACGGTAGATAAAGAGATTATCGAGAGGGAATTGCGTTTCATTGCTGATTATAAAGTTGATGAGCTTGTTAAAAATATAGATAGCCATAAAATTATAGCTAAATATTCGCGACTATATTGTGATGTTGAGAGATTCCGCAGTGATGAGGATGAGCCGATGGCTAAGTTGAGTATGGGAGCGATTTATACACATTTATCGGACGGTACGCAATATCGCAAAATAGGATCATCCCGTCGCGAAGAGATTTTGGGCAAATCATACGACTTACATCACAAACAACTAAACACGTTGAGTAGGGAAATTGTTGATCAATGTGGCTCGTGTGTGATTATTGATATTCATAGTTATAGTGATGAATTGGTGCGAAGATTGTTTGGCTGGACGGATAATTTACCTGATATTTGCCTCGGCTATGATGAAAAATGGTTCGGTAAAGACAATGTATCAAAATTAAAAACATATATTGAAAAAATGAGATATAGTTGTGAATTAAATTATCCGTATTCTGGGGCGCTGGTTCCGATGGAATTTTATCACGATGAAAATCCGAAGATACATTCGGTGATGTTGGAAATTAATAGGCGCGTCTATTTGAATGGTGGTGTGGTAAGCGAAAAGGCTGTATGTAATATAGATAAAATAATAAATTTTATCGCAAAAAACCTAAATCCTAATCCCCAGCCAGGCCGCCAAAATGTCGCCCGCAAAGTAGGCTAATCCTGCTGCAATCGCCCCAAGGAGTAACGTGATGCCTGCAGACTGCCAAGGTGATTGTTTGCTGACTTTACCTTTGATGAAGCCGATTGCTAAGAACGTTGCCGCAGTTAGCGCCGAGCTAATATAGAACAATACCGCGTTTGGCGCTTTTAAGTTTGCAATTACGTCAATCAAATATGGCAATACTGGTACGCTACCGACTACCACGAAAGCTAAGAATGTTACTGCGCCTATGATCTTTGGAGATGAGCGTTTTTGGCTGTCGCGAACAGATTCTTCGTGTTCAGCACTGGCTGCTAAATATGCGCTAGAGCCCATTGAGAATCCGTCGGCTATTAAATTAGCAATTCCTAATATAAGAATAACTGAACTGGATATTCCAGCTCCAGCTGAAGCCGCCACGACTGCAAATGTTGTTACCGTGCCGTCGACCGCGCCATAAACAAATTCCGGTATGTATCGTTTGAAAAAATCTCGCATAACCATACCAGTTTATCATATTATTAATGATTAGCGGACATCCCCATTGACAATTTAATAAGCTTATGCTATAATGAAATAGTTAGATTATCTAATACAAACAATTTAACAAGCATGCTAAAATAAACATAACAAATATAAACTTTTGCAGAAAGGTAAAGCGTGGAAGATATCCAAACAGCCATCGTTTTATTATCAATCATCGTAGGATTGTTGTCGGTTATTATCGTAACGCTACTGGCAGTGGTCATTGCCTTGTTGGTAAGACTTAATACGGTCATGAAAAGCGTTAGTAAAATTACAACTAACGTAGCTAGTGCAACCGAATGGTTGTCGCCAACAAAAGTTTTTAGTGAAATATCAGGTTTGTTTCGTAAAAAATAATTAAAAAAAGGAGTGAATATATGAAAAAAGTTTTAGCAATTATCGGAGCGGTAGCAGCAGGTTTTACAGCTGGAATTTTAACTGCACCAAAGAGTGGTAAGGAAACAAGGAAAGACTTGAAGGATAAAGCTGTAAAAATGAAAGCCGACACTGAAAAGGTGGCTTGCAAAGCGACCGCCGCAGCAAAAGACAGCTTAAGTTCGTTAAAAGCTGGTTCTCAGAAAGTTGGAGATGCTGTAGCAGAAACCGCAAAAGACGTTAAGGGTAACGTCGAAAAACGTTTCAAGTAACATTTGACTCTATTCAAGAAGACGTGAGATAATATAAGTGATGAAAAAAGTTACTTTCTATCTCGCGTCTTTTTTGATTACTTCTGGTTTGTTAGTGATGCCACGGGCAGTTGAAGCTCAGTCTGTCGATGCTACGGCTGATTCTGAGATCATAAAAACGCTTGATCGAAATTGTAGTTCCGTAAGAGTTGCTATTAAAAATATCCATACCAATGACGCTCTAACTAGGGTAAATGTTGGACAAAGATATAATTCTATTTCTACCAAACTTATGGCCAGACTGAACGGTCGATTGGCAATCAATAAGCTGGACAGTTCAAAGTTGGTGAACATTACTAATGAGTTTGAGTCGACGAGGCTTAAGTTTAATAGTAATTACAACGATTACGACACTGCGATGACCGATCTTCAGCGCGCAAATTGCTCTAATAATGTGGCGGACTATTATCAAAAATTGACCGTCGCTCGCGAGGCTCGTAGTAAACTTTCTGAGGATGTGAAGATATTGGATGAATTGTTAGTGAGGTATAAAGAAGAAGTGCAAGTTATTAAAAATTCGCTGTCTGGAGGTTCTAATGAATAGGGCTAAGGAATTATTTCGTAGCTATAAATTTGCTACATTTATTGGGCTGACTATTGCAGTTTCGGTTTTACTAGTATCGATTGCGATGTTTATGTATTACAAGACTGACGCTTATCGATTGGATTTGAGTCGCCCAGAATACGCTTCTCGCCGCAATCAGATCAGCAAGGATGCGGATGAAAAAAGTCACGAATTTGACGCGCAAGGCTCAGTAAATAAGGATACACTGAAGGAATTTTTGGGAATTTACGATAAAGAAGTAGAGAGCGTGAATAAAATCAAAGCGTTTTCTAATGATGTGTTGAGCGATAAAGAATTGGGCTTGTCTAATAATTAATCTTTATCTTCTGGTTATTGAGGTTGGGGTCGGCAGAGTCGCCAAAAGAACCCCTTCGCGATCAAAGTTTTGTAGCAATCGATGTCGCATTTCAGAGGTAACAGACCACTGATCTGATGGCTGAGTTTTTCCGGCAATGATCAATTCTGTTCCTCGTCCAGTAATATCACCAACGGAAACGAATTTAGGCGGATCGATAATTTTCTTTTGCCAAGCCTTTTCTTTAGCCAATTCTTGACCAGTAGCGTTAATGATGTCTGTAACTGCAGAAATGTCAGAACTTGGGTCGATATAAATGCTGAATCGCGACATGCTATAGCCCATAGTTTTATTGATAACGTGCTGAATCGTGCCATTTGGGACATAATGAACATTACCCTCAGAATCTCGTATAACAGTAGTGCGGGTACCAACTCTCTCGACGGTTCCAGCAGCTCCCATTACGTCAACAACATCGCCAACACGATATTGATTTTCGGCGATGATGAAAATACCAGACAAGAAGTCCTTAACGAGCGATTGAGCACCAAATCCTAATGCCACACCGATTATGCCAGCACTAGCGAATAGCGGCGATAAATCAAATAGGAATAGTTTATTGGCGACAATTGCGGCGACATAGAAAATTATTATGATTCGCCAGAAACTCCGGGTTAATTGGATGAGAGTTTTTTCGCGCTTTTCTATGTCTTTACGGTGCCAAGAGCGATGTTTGGCGGTGGAGCGTATAGAATAATGGATAGTCCAAGATAATAAATATTTCCCCAGAAAATAAACAAAAACAGAGCCGATAATAATGCTGACTGTGTCGATAATGCGCTCACTAATTAGCCAGCCAAGGTTGTTGCCATGCAGCCATTGACCTAACGTAGAAGAATCTAAGAACTGTTTTATAAGCTTATCCATTATTGATTTAGTATAATAGAAAATATGAGTTTTGTCGATCC
>CALIRX010000032.1 GCA_938042055.1 uncultured Candidatus Saccharibacteria bacterium | reverse complement strand
TTCTGTTGATGGAAATCCGCCCGTAGTTAAAGAGTGTGTGGTGTTGGAATAGGCTGTTTGCTGTCAATCTATACTTTCTGTATCACTAATTTTATGACGGCAAGTCTTATTTTGTAATATTAAACTTGACAAATAATCAATTTAGGTGTACTATAGTAAACATAGTTATAAAAAGGAGTTTTGATATTATGAATAGTGAATCGAATCATTCAGATAAGTTAGTGTCGCTGGTCGGCCCTAATTGTGAGAGGTGTCCTTTGTTTGACAGATGTCGCGCAATGTTAGCTGCTCGGGTAGTTGCTGATATGGTTGTAATTGTCGATGACGAAAATCATCCTTATAAACCCTGGGCTAAAAAAGAGTCAGAAAAACTCGGCATTATCTCTGATGGAACAAAGCTAGAAGAAGGGTCTGTTGCTGATGTGGCAAAGAAGATTATAGAAGACTGTGATGGGCCGATAAAGAAGGAAATTCCAGAGAATTCAGTCCCGCTATATTCTTTTAGTTATGTTTTTCCTGGTGATGATATTCGTCGTCGACCTATAGGTGGTCCTAAAGATGCTGATTTTACGGTAAGAATTAAAGTTGATAAAACTGCTCAAATTAAAGAACTTGACAAGTCTAGGGGTGCCGAGAGGTTTACTGAGTTTGGTGATTATAGGAGATTTTTTCCGCCACGCACAGTAGAAATCGCTCCGTTCGGCTGTTATGATAATGGTATGATGAACACCTCTAGCTCTAGTCTAGACCAGAGTTCTATTGAGGAAATTATCAAGACAGAGTGTCCCACTAATGCGCGCTCTTTAAGGGATCGTGCTAAAAAGCTAATTGATATTGCTGAGAGTATGGAGGAGCGTGAAAGAGCAAAACGAACAAAATAAAAACACTTGACGTTAGTCTGAATAGGCTATTATCTACAAAGAGAAAATAACCGCTTCTTTGTCTCGTTTAATCAGCTCAACTCGCGCGGATATTTCGGTAATTCCTAATTTTATCGTTCTGGCTAGGGCTGGAATATTTTCCATCGGTTCAAAGAATTGTTGGAAATCGTTAAGTTCGTCGGTTGTCAGTAGGGCCGTAGCTGCATAGCGAATGAAATCATCATAGCTTTTATCTTCGCCAAACGTACCTTCGACCCACGCCCAGTTTTCTTTCAGCCAATTCCACGCAATCTGGCGGCTTTCTCTGGTCCGAATCAAATACACAAACCAACGGCTGGCGTCTTGTGGGCGGATAACATTGGAATCTTTAATGTTGGCAAGAATTTTTTCTGCCGTTTCAGGGTTTTTGGTGGAAGTCAGTCCAATTGCAATATCATTCTGCAGGTCATTTGACGGCGTGTTCTTATACGTGGCAAAGAGATTTTCAATAATCTTTGGCGTCTCGAAATGTCTTACGTTTGCGCTGATAATTAAAGCTCGAAGTTCTGTCGGTAAGTCTGCCAATTTATTATTGTCAAAACGCGTTTTTGCCTCATTCAAGACTTCTTCATCTTCGCTATACATCATCAAACTCAAAGCCGTGGTGCGCCGCTCGCGGTCGTCGTCCGATTCGCCAGCTTTTTCATCCCAGCCCAATTCCTCAAATGTGGCGCGCGCAAATTCTCCAGAAATTTTCTTTAATGAATCTCTGGCGACGTCATTGTCATCAACGAATTTTCGCAGTTCCGTCAAAGCACCAGCCGCCATCCCGAAGACTTTTTCGTTGGTTTCGGTTTTTAAGGATAACGCTAATGGAAGTAGTGACGCCGAGTTTTCAAATCCAGCGCGGGCGAGTATTGTCGCGTCCTGTAAGATACAAATCTTATCCAAGGTTGGCAATTCTGTAATGTTTTTCAATAAATATTCGCGAGTGGATTCATCATATTTGGTGACGAAGTGGGCGCTTAAGCCGCAGTTTAATTGTAATGGTTTTTCAATGGAAATGGTGGTTTCTTTTTGATTTAGAACCTTTACGTCAAGTGGCTGGTTTGCGAATAATGGAATCGGCCATAACGCGTCGGATGGTTGGTGCTCGCCGATGAAGAATCGTTCCTGACTTAAAATCGCCGCGTCGTGACTGCTTGAAACTGATACGACAGGAAGGCCAGGTTGGGAAATCCAGGCGTTCATTAAATTGACGATTGGCTGACCGCTCGCTGATTCCAATTCTTGCCATAAATCATTTCCGACGGTGTTTTTATACGCGAATTTTTCAAAATATGATTTAAGTCCAGCGCGAAACGCCTCTTCGCCGATAAGTTTTCTAACCATAACAAGCAGCCGTCCGCCCTTGGCATAAACGATTGCTGGGTCGAACAAAGTGCTGATTTCGTCTGGATGATTAACGTCGGCTTGAACGGATTGAACGCCGTCCAAGCTGTCGCGTCTGAGCGCGGCCGTTACTTCATTCGTGGCAAAATCTTCCCACATATGCCAATCCGGTTGGAGCGCGTCAATTGCTACATATTCCATCATATTGGCGAAGCTTTCGTTGAGCCATAAGTCGTTCCACCACTGCATGGTAACCAAATTGCCGAACCATTGGTGGCTGAGTTCGTGCGCGATAACCGTAGCAATGAAGCGCCTGGATGATTCTGGAGTCAATTCCGGGTCCGCAAGCAAACAACTTTCTCGGTAAGTGATTAAACCCCAGTTTTCCATGGCGCCAGAGGAAAAATCGGGAAGAGCGACGTGGTCAGATTTTGGCAATGGATATTTGACGCCGAAATATTCGTCATAAAAATCAATTGAGCGAGTGGCAATGTCTAACGCAAAATCTAAGGTATTTTCATTCTGAGCTGGCGTTGCCCAGACGTTGACCTCGACGCCAGATTTGGTGCGGGCGGTTTTTTTGTGCAATTCACCGATGACAAAAGCCAGAAGATAACTGCTCATTCGCGGTGTTTTCTCAAATGTCGTCGTGCGAGAATCGCCATTTTCTTCCTGGAATTTTACGGGCATATTTCCCAAAACTGTTATCTCTGGGCGCGTTATTAGCGTCAAATCGTATTCGGCTTTGGCAGCTGGCTCGTCAACGCAAGGAAAAACTTCACGCGCGTGGTGCGATTCAAATTGAGTTGCAAAAAGCTGTTTTTTAACGCCGTCGTGAGTGAAGTAACAAGGATACAAGCCGTGCATTGCGTCGGTGATGGTTCCGGAAAAAATGATGTGAATTGTGTGATTTCCGTTTTCAAGGTTCGGCTGGGATAATCTCAATTCATCAAACTCGCCGAATGAGACGCCGGCGGGCTGATCGTCGATTGTGGCTGATTGAATTATTAAGCCTTTGGAATGTAGCAAAATTGATTCGCTGGTGGAATCGCCAGAAATGATAACTGTGCCAGAAAATTCTTTTTCCTCGGCGCGTGTTAAATCGAGAGTTAGGTTGTAATGATTTGGTGTGAATGTGTCAAGTAAGCGTGGAACTTTAGTCATAGTTTAATTATAATACAGTCATGAGGGTGAATAAAATACGACGTCGGCAAGTGGTGATTGCGCTGGTGATTTTGATAGTCGGCGTGGCGGTTTGGGCTTCGCGAATTTCGCAACCCGAATCTCAGACAATTCAAACTTCAACGCAACGAGAATTATTTGGTAATTCGAACGCCAGAGCGGAATTGGAAAAGATAGAGGTTAAAGGACGTGCGCCAAAGACTGGCTATTCCAGAAAGCAATTCGGCAACGGCTGGGGCAAAATTAACGGCTGTTCTGTACGGGAAGTGATTCTGGCTCGAGATTTGACGGATGAGAAAATTGATGAAAAATGTCGAGTTTTGTCGGGTGTGCTGAATGATCCGTACACCGGTCAAACAATTCAATTTCAGCGCGGCGAAAAAACCAGTTCTAAGGTTCAGATTGATCACGTCGTGGCTTTGAGTGATGCTTGGCAAAAGGGTGCACAGCAAATTTCTCCAGAAGAGCGAGAGAAATTGGCGAACGATCCAATGAATCTGTTGGCGGTTGACGGCCCAGCAAATCAAGCCAAAGGTGACGGCGATGCGGCGACTTGGCTACCGAGTAATAAATCTTTTAGGTGCCAATATATTGCGCGACAAGTGGCCGTGAAGCGAAAATATCACTTGTGGGTAACTGAAGCCGAGAAAGGCGCGATGTCGGGAATCCTGGAAAAGTGCGTGGAGGTGTAATATTGACAAAATACATTTTTATGATAAAATGGTAGAATGAAATCTGAAGTGTGTCTTACTAAATTGTCGGTGAATGATGATGAGGCCTTGGAACGGGCGGCCGTAGCTCATTCGGAGTCTGTTTTGGGCTGCGAGTTTACGGATGGCGCGAAAAAGGATTTAATAGAATATGTAAAAGGCATGAATAATTACTACGGTAGCGATGTATTTGCTATAGATACCTCTGGTGAAGAGTTATCATCCGGGCTTATGACTGTATGTTCTAATGGTGACGGCGAGATTACTATAGAAGATCTTTTTGTTAGGGAAGCTGCGCGCAAGCGAGGAATTGGTCGGGCGGCTATTGAAGCTTTGGTTGGTGAATATCCAGACGCGCGTGCCGTCAAATTGTATTCCTTGAAATCCGCTGAAGAGTTTTACCGGAGAATTGGATTTGACCAAATATCGCCATCCACTAAGAAATGTTTATCTCTTTGGCGAAAAGAATTGGATTGACAGAATAAAATCTTTCCGCTACAATAGAGAAGTACTAATCCGGCCGGCAGGTCGGAGTTTTTCGTTTATGGAAGTTTGAGACGGAAAAAGATATAATTAATAAGAAGGAGAATGTAATGGAAGATTTGAACATTAAGCAGTTGACGTTGGCAGTTCGTACGATTGCTGAGGAAAAAAACTTGCCAGAAGAAACAGTTTTGAGCGTGATTGAGCAGGCGATTGCGGCGGCTTGGCGTCGTGATAATGGTACGCGAGATCAGTTGGTCCGCGCAAGCTTGAATATCAATAATGGTACGGCTGTCGTATCGGTTGTTAAAACTGTTGTTGAAGAAGTTGAGAATGACGCTAATCAAATCGACCTAGAGGAAGCTAAGGAGATAGATCCTGCGGCTGAACTTGGTGGTGAAGTTGTGATGGAAACTCATAACGTGACGACTTTTGGTCGAGTTGCTGCTCAGACTGCTAAGCAAGTGATTTTGCAGCGTTTGCGTGAAGCTGAGCGTGAAGTTGTTTTGGCGGAATTTGAGGATAAAATCGGTACGGTTGTTATCGGTACGGTTCAGCGAGTTGAGCCGCGCGTTGTGCGAATTGAGCTTGGCAAGGCTGTCGGAATTATGCCTCAGAGTGAGCAAATTCCTGGCGAATATTATGGTGTTGGTCGTCGAATTAAGGTTTATATTAAGGACATTGAGCGTGAAGGTCGCGGTCCGCAATTGATTCTTAGCCGCGGCAATGAAGAATTTGTGCGATTCTTGTTCAATCAAGAAGTCCCAGAGATGGAAACTGGTGCAGTTGAGATTAAGGCAATTGCGCGTGAAGCTGGTCGCCGAACTAAATTGGCGGTTTCTTCGGCGTTACCTGGTGTTGATCCAGTTGGTACGTTTGTTGGTGGTCACGGCGCTCGCGTTCAGGCTGTGATGAATGAAATTGGCGAGCAGGAAAAAATTGACATTATTCCGTATGAGGAAGACGCGGCTGGATTTATTGCTAATGCGATGAGCCCGGCAGAGGTTTTGAGTGTGACTGTCAATGAAGATGAGAAGCGTGCGACGGTTTATGTTAGCGAAGATCAGCAATCAATAGCAATCGGTCGCGCTGGACAGAACGTTCGCTTGGCAAGTCGATTGACTGGCTATGAGCTAGACATCGAAGCAAAAGCTCCTGTTAAGGCGGAGCCAAAACCTCGAAAGAATATTGAGGATAGCTTGATGAGCGTAGTTGAGGAGGTGGCGGAATAAGCTGCCTTCTGCGAATCGCCGAAAACGAAAGGAGGGCGATATGTCAGAAGATTTTTCTGAATTAGAACCTCGGCTGACGGAAACAGCTCGAGCCAGTTTGGGGCGGGCTGGTTTTCTGGCGCATAATGAGGGAAGTGAATATGTTGGCACGGAGCATATTTTACTTGGTGTGTTGGCGCAAAATTCGTCGCTAGGCGCGAAGATTTTGGCGGAAAACGGCGTAACTTTGGATCGTGCGGAAATGGCGTTGAATCTGACCGCAAAGCCGCTGGTGATTACGATTGTAAGTAAAGGTTTGAGCGCTGAAGTTGTTGAATTGATAAGAATTGCTTGGCAGTTGGCGGTCGAATTTGGGCAGGAAAAAATTGGCACGGAGCACATCGTTTATGGAATGCTGCAGCAGCACGAGGCGCGAGCGACTAAATTGCTGCGGGATATGAATGTTGACATTGACAATCTGCGTGGAAATTTGGAAGATGTGTTTGATAAACAGCAATTTGAATCTCTGCAGAGCGAGCGTAGTGTGGCGAGTAAAAATTCTGGCGATTTGCGAGTTTTGGAGAAATTCGGTGTCGATTTGACGCGGCGTGCTAGCGAAGGATTTTTGGATCCGGTGATTGGTCGAGCGTCGGAAATTCAGCGAATGATCACGATTTTAGGCAGGCGGAGCAAGAATAATCCAGCGCTGATTGGAGAGCCTGGCGTCGGTAAAACTGCGGTCGTTGAGGGTTTGGCGCAGAGGATTGCTGATAATAAAGTTCCCGAATTTTTGAAGGGCAAGCGACTTTTTCAATTGGATCTGACGGCGATGATTGCTGGGACGAAATATCGCGGGCAATTTGAGGAGAGATTACAAAAAGTTCTGGCGGTCGCCAAAAAACATCAAGAAGTTATTTTGTTTATTGACGAGTTGCATCTGTTGGTCGGCGCTGGTTCGGCCGAAGGTTCGATGGATGCGGCGAACGTATTGAAGCCAGCGTTGTCGCGAGGCGAGGTGCGACTGATTGGCGCGACGACGTTTGATGAATATCGAAAACATATCGAAAAAGATGCTGCGTTGTCGCGGCGCTTCCAGTCGGTGACGGTCAATGAGCCGTCGCCAGAAGAGGCGGTGGAAATGCTGCGAGGTTTGAGAAGAAAATTAGCCAAGCATCATCAAGTTCAGATTCCTGACAAAATGCTGACTGAGGCGGTGGATTTGAGTCAGCGTTACGTGACGGAGCGATTTTTGCCAGATAAAGCGATCGACGTGATTGACGAGGCGGCGAGTTTATTGAAGTCTAGCTCACCAATAAAATTGTCGCGTAAAGATAAGTTGGCTCGCCAAATTAAGCGATTGGCTGGAAAAATTGACGCCGCGGTCGAAGCTGAGGATTATGAAAAAGCCGCAGAATTTAAGATGCAAATGCGACAATTGGAATTGCAAGCCGAAGCGCTGAAAGATGAAGCCAGTGATGAGCCAGTATTGACCGATGAATATTTGCGTCGAGCGGTTTCGGCAATCACGAATATTCCGATTGACAGATTATCGTTGAATCAGATGAAGGATTTGATCCGCCTAGAGAAGCGACTGAGCCAGAACGTTCTTGGTCAGAATGAAGCGATTGAGCAACTGGCGCGTGCGATTCGTCGCAATAAAGCTGGGCTAAATCGTCAGAGTGGACCGCTTGGGTCGTTTATCTTTCTGGGCCCGACTGGAGTTGGTAAGACGGAATTGGCGCGAGTTCTGGCGCGGGAAGTTTTTGGCGGCGAGGATAGCTTGATTAAAATTGACATGAGCGAGTTTTCTGAGCGCCACACGGCTAGTCAGCTTGTCGGCGCGCCGGCTGGTTATGTTGGCTATGAGGATGGCGGGAAATTAACGGATAAAGTTCGTCGTCGACCATATAGCGTGGTGTTGTTCGATGAGATTGAAAAGGCGCATCCTGACGTTCTGAATTTGCTTTTGCAGATTTTGGAGGACGGCAAGTTGAGCGATTCTCACGGACGAACGGTGAGTTTTCGGCAGACGATTATCATCTTGACGAGCAACGTCGGCGCCGAGCAAATGATTCAGGATTCGGAGCTGGGATTTGGTGCGTCTGGGCAGAAAAAGTCGGCTAGCGAAACTCGTCACGAGAAAAATTCGCGTGCCGCTCTGCGTGAGCTTGAGGAATTTTTGCGTCCAGAATTGATTGGAAGATTTGATAACGTGATTACATTTAAGCCACTCTCTCGTTCGGTCGTGCGAAAGATTTTTGACAATCTCACGTCTGATTTGGTCAAGGCTGTTGCTCGACATGGAATGACGCTTGATATTACTTCTTCGGCGAAGCGTTGGTTGATCGATCGGGGATTTGATGAGCAGCGCGGCGTGCGAGTTTTAAGACGAACAATTCAGTCGGAGCTGGCGGATCCGCTGAGCGATGTTTTATTGTCCAATAAAGCAAAACCTGGCGACACGCTGGAGGCTAAAATTGATAATGATAAGGTGGTGATTAATGTCAATCGTGCGTAAAATATTCAGCGTCCTTGCGCCTATAATTGTACTTTCTGCCGCGGTTTTTGTGATGATGAATCGTCAGCAAATCATTGACGAGATTACGCTGTGGCAATATAAGCCGAGTGCGGAAATTGTCGCTATTGCTGACCGCGTAAAGATGTCGGATGTTGGCAGAAAAATGTTCTATGTTTCTAATCCGCAAATCAAATCGGCGAACGAATTTAACGAAGATTGTCGGCGTGTAGAAAAGGGAAACGCGATTTTGGGTTGTTACAATCCGTCGTCTAGGGATATTTATATTTATAACGTGACCAATTCTGAGCTTGATGGCGTGAAAGAAGTGACGGCGGCGCATGAGATGTTGCACGCTGCTTGGGAAAGGTTGAGTACGTCGGAAAAATCTCATTTGAGTGAGCTTTTGGAGCAGGTTTATAATAATGTGAAAAATAAGAAATTGTCCGAGCGAATGGAGTATTACGATCGTGCGCAACCTGGAACAAGAGCCAACGAGTTACATTCGATTCTGGGGACGGAATTTGCTAATTTGGGCGACGAGCTGGAAGAGTATTATCGACGGTATTTTACCGATCGGTCTGAAGTTGTGAAATTGCACGCGCAATATCAAGAAAAATTTGAGTCCAGGGAAAATGAAGCGCAGAAGTTGAGCGAATCGTTGAAGGTTCGAAAGGAAAAATTGAACAGAGAATTATCACAATATTCAACTGATTTAGCGGATTATAATGGTCGCGTGGCGGACTTTAATCGGCGAGCGGGCATTAGTGGCGGATTCTTGTCGCAGAGTGATTTTTATAGTCAACGTCAAGCCTTGAAAGCGGAGCTCTCGGAATTGAATGAAAGGCGTGCCAATTTGAATTCTGAGATCAATTCTTACAATTCCGATGTTTTGCGGCTCAGGGAATTGGGTGTACAGATTGATGAATTGAATAAAAGTTTGGATAGTTTGGAGGGGGCGAAATAATGGCGAAAGCTCGAAGTCAATTTGTTTGTCAGCAGTGCGGGGCTAGTTTTTCAAAGTGGGCTGGCAGATGTGAAAATTGCGGGGAATGGAATTCGCTAGTCGAGCAGGTCGTTTCTTCTGGCGGGTCATCTGTTGTCGATAAATCGGCTGGGCGCGGCAAAGTACTGAAAACGTCTAGTATCCGTGAAGCTATCTCTGATTCTGGACTAGAAAGATTAAGTACGGGAATTGACGATTTGGACGCTGTTTTGGGCGGCGGTTTTCTGGTTGGCGGCGTGGTGTTGGTGGCGGGTCAGCCAGGAATTGGAAAGAGTACGCTTTTGGCGCAAGTTGCGGCACATATTGCTAAATCAAAATCAGTGCTATATGTGAGCGGCGAGGAGTCGGTTTCTCAGGTGAAGCTTCGTGCGGAGCGTTTGGGTGCGGCTGATTCGGAAAAAATGCAGCTCGCCTCCAGTAATAGCGCGGAAGATATTGCGGCGTCAATTCAGCAAGGCGGATATGATCTGGCGATTGTCGATTCGGTTCAGACAATTTCCCTCAGTGAGATTTCCTCCGCTCCGGGGTCGGTTAGTCAGATCACCAACTCGTCAAATGTAATTATTCGTGCCGCCAAAGCTTCGGGCACGGCGGTGATTTTGGTTGGTCACGTCACCAAAGAGGGTTCGATTGCTGGTCCGAAAATATTAGAGCATTTGGTGGATGTTGTGTTGAATTTTGAGGGCGATCGATATGGCGGTTTTCGAGTCGTTCGGGCGCAGAAGAATCGATATGGTTCGACTAATGAAGCGGCGATTTTTGAAATGGACGAGCAGGGGCTAAGAATCGTGAAGAATCCGTCGGCGGAACTTCTGGCGGAGCGTCAGAATCTGGACGGCTCAATTGTGCTGGCGACTATGGATGGCGCACGTCCGCTTTTGGTAGAAATTCAGGCGCTAGTTAATCCGACGAATTTTGGCTATCCTAAGCGCACGGCGAGCGGTTTTGATCTGAATCGGTTGAATCTGTTGGTGGCGGTTCTGGAGAAGCGAACAAAGTTGAAGTTGGCGGACAAAGATATTTACGTCAATGTAGTTGGCGGCCTGAAACTAAATGATCCAGCGGCTGATTTGGCTGTGGCGATGGCGATTGCTAGCGCTAGCGCTGGGCGAAGTCTGGACGAAGGCGCCGTAGTGTTTGGTGAGATTGGTTTGGGTGGCGAGGTTCGCTCGGCGACGAATTGGCAAGCTCGAATTAAAGAGGCGAAGAAGCTGGGCTTCACTTATGCGATTGCACCGAAAGTTCATAAAGATAAATTTATAAAAGGCGTCAGTGATATGCGACAGGCGCTAATTGACTATTTACAATAGAAAGGGAAAAAATGAAAGATTTTTACGGATTGATAATAATTATAATGTTGCTTGGCTTGGCGGTCGAAGTTTATTTCTTGGCAAAACCGCGACGAAATTCGTCGGTGGGCGTGGCGCCGATCTTGGTTGACACGTCAGTACTCATGGATGGACGAGTGACTGAACTAGCGAAGACTGGATTTTTGCTGGGTAAAATTATTGTGCCGAGGAGTGTATTGACAGAATTGCAATTATTAGCCGACGGCGCAGACCACGACAAGCGTGAAAGGGCGCGATTTGGCATGGATGTTGTGAAGGAGCTCAAGGATATTTTGAAGTCTTCATTCGAGCTTTATGACGATAATATTCGCGTGCCGGAAGGTGTGGATTCTCGCTTGTTGAAATTGGCGAAGGAGATGGACGCGGCAGTGTTGACGCTTGACTATAATTTGAATAAGGTAGCGCAAGTTGACGGCGTTAAAGTTTTGAATATCAATGAGCTGGCGAAAAGTTTGAGGATGAGCTATTTGCCTGGTGACGAGCTGGATTTGGAACTGTCGCAGAAGGGGCAAGATTCTCATCAAGCGGTTGGCTATTTGAAAGATGGAACGATGGTGGTTGTTGAGAACGCCAAGCGCTACATTGGGCAAACGAAGAAGATTGAGATTATCCGAAGCTTGCAGACCGACGCTGGAAAAATGATGTTTGCGAAGCTTGTGGTTGAACAGAAAAAACCTGTAAAGCAGAAGACTAGCGTTCCTAAAAAGCGCACAAATGGTCGCTCAAAAACATCAGCTCAACACGAGGCTGAGCTGATTAATTTGGTAAATAAACAATAGGTTATTTAGTGAACTTGAATGCTGCCGGTTGAAGTGGCGGTGTAATATGCAGAGTCTCTTACGGTTACAGAAACTGTGTGCGCTCCTGTCGTATCAAGCTCTACTGTGGCGGTCTGCTTGCCGCTTGAAGTAATTTCTGAATTCTTAATGCTCTTTCCGTCCACGGTAATTTCGATTGCCGATAAGCCCCAAGTTCCTGCTGTAACATCAACGTTTATCGTATATTTCTTACCGCTGTTGGTGTATGATATCGCTCCAATTTGCGGTTTAGTGTCGTCGCACTTGTGGACGTCATCTTCTGCGTTCGCGTCGTAGCCTGAAGGAACGGTAATTGATTCTTTCTTAGTCAAAGGATCGATAATCTTTGCCACTTCAATCTCTTCCTTTGCGCCGTCTGGAGTACAATTCGTTGCCTTTTTCTTAGAAACTTTATCGAAGGTGATTTTCTCTGTAGATTGACTTTGTCTCTTATTCCACCATGACGGGTAGAGCTCGCCGTTGACAGTCTGGATTCCGCTTGGTCGCTCATACCATTGACCTGACTTCCATTTGCCTTCCTTGGCGTAAACTTGAGTGTGGGCAAATTCCATGACGCTTCTAATTACTGGCATGCCGTAATTGGAGGCTGATGTGCCAATCACGCTAGTGTCGGAGTTTCCGAGCCACATTCCCATAACCAGGGCTGGGCTGTAATTAACAATCCAGAGGTCTTTTGGCTGTGAACCCTTGTCGGATGTACCAGTCTTTGCGGAGGTTCGGACTCCATTGACGCCCATCCAGCCGTGAAGTCCAGGAGTTCGGTCGGACAAGATGTCGTTCACAATGTATGCTGATTGCGAGTCGATAACTTGCTTGCCTTCATCTTTCCATTTTTTCAGAGTTTCGCCTTGGCTGTTCTTCACCTCGATAACACTTGAGACGTCTTTTTGGACTCCCATTCGCGCCAATGTTGAGTAGGCATTCACCAATTCTGTTTGTTTGGTTCCACATGCGCCGATTGCCGCACCGAGTCCGTAACCGCCGGCATCTTCTTCCTGGCGGCAATAGTTAGGATCGCCCATCCTGCGGATTCCCTCGACGACAGGCTTAGCGGATCCGTCACCAACGACGTAAGCGGCTTTAACGGCTGGGACGTTTCGAGATAGGGCTAGCGCTCTTCGAATATTGATGGCGCCCATAAACTTATTGTCCCAGTTCCTTAGAGTTGCGCCGTACAATTTATCAATATTTTCGTCGGCTAAGACTGTGCCGCTACCGTATGCTTGCTTGCTGTCGTGTTTGTCGAATAATTGAGCAAAGACAAGCGACTTAATTGTGGAGCCTGGCTGGATATAGGAAACTGCGGCATTATCCTGACCGAAGCCGGCGTAGTTAAAGTCACGGCTACCAACAAGCGCTACGATTTGTCCAGTCTGAACGTCTTCGACTGTTGCGGCGCCGTTACTAATTCGCACAGAATCTGGTCGACCCGTTGCAAAGAACGATTTCATTTCATTTTCAAGTTTCTCCTGAATTCGCCAGTCGAGGGTGGTTTTAATAGTCAATCCACCGCGTCCAACGACTGATTCGCCAAGTTCTTTGCTCAACTGATTGCGAACCATCAATAGGAAGTGAGGAGCCTTAATATTCTCCAGGTGCTCGGTCTGTGGCTTAAGTGTACTTAAAATGTCAATCTTTTTAGCTTTTTCAGCCTCATCCTTGGTAATAACTCCTTGTTCGGCCATGTAATCCAGAACTGTATGTTGTCGGGCAATCAAAGCCTTATTTCCAGCGGTGTTGTATGGATTATAGTAAGTTGGATTCTGTGGAATACTAGCAATTAGCGCCGCTTCCGCCAGTGTCAGATCCTTAGCGTGCTTGCCAAAGTATGTTTGAGCGGCAGACTCTGCGCCGTTACGACGACCGCCGTAAGGAGATTCATTCAGATATAATGACAGAATTTGGTCTTTGCTATACATGCGCTCGACTTCAATTGCGAGGATGATTTCCTTGATCTTTCGAGGAATACCGCTAATCGATCGGTCGCCGGCCTCATCTGCGAAGAAGACTTGCTTAACTAGCTGCTGTGTCAGAGTTGATCCACCCTGAACTTGGCGTCGTGAAGCAGTTGAAAGCATTGCGCGCAACATACCGCTAATACTGATGCCGTGGTGATTGTAGAAGTTTCGGTCTTCAATTGCGACGGTGGCTTTTTTCAAATAGTCGCTAATCTGGTCAGACTCGACAACCAATTGATAATTGCCCGTACCTTTATCTTCCCAAAGCAAATTGTCGTTGCGGTCGTAATATTTAGTGACAGTCGTTTGAACGCGCTTAGCAAGCTCGCCAGGGCGAATTTTATCGAGGTCTTTACGGAAATAGGCGAACATTCCGCCGATAAGTAGCAACATCAACAAAATACTGACGCCAAGAATTTTCAGAGCCATCAGTCCGCCGTGCTTGGAGAACCAATATTTCGCTAGTCGCTTCGGGTGTAATCGATAAAAGAATCGCTTTACGGGATGTTTCGGCAAAGTCGCCAAATATTCCGCTCGTTCGCGCGCGTCCTTATCTTTTTTAGTCTTATGTTTCTGCGCCAAATTGGCATATAAGTTCATCCGTTTCGACGGAGATTTCTTATCGCTTGAGCCGTGTCCGGCGGTGCTTATCGTAGTCTTTTTCTTCACAATTCTATTATATCACGCATATGTTTCGCTTCAATTGTAAAATTGCTATACTAGTATATAGAAAAGGAGTGATATGAAATTATCAGAAGAATTACAATGGCGTGGATTTGTTAATCAAATGACATTCGACGATATTAGCAAAGTTGATACGCCGCGCAAATTCTATTTTGGCGTTGACCCAAGCGCTGACAGTATGCAGATTGGTAATTTAGCAGCAGCAATGATGGTGCGGCTATTCATGGAATATGGTCACGAAGCTTATCTGCTAGTAGGCGGGGCTACTGGTATGATTGGCGATCCGGATGGTAAGAAGGACGAGCGCGAAGTTCGCGATGCTAATGTAGTTGCGCACAACGTGGAGTGTATTTCGGCCCAGTACAGGCGTGTTTTTGAAGGACGCGATTTTCATCTGGTTAATAACGCCGATTGGTTTCGTAATATAAACTATATTGATTTCTTATATAAAGTTGGTAAATATATGTCAATGACGCAGCTGCTTGATCGCGAGTTTGTTCAAGCGCGCATCGGCGAGGGTGGCAGTGGTATTAGCTATGCTGAATTTAGCTACTCATTAATGCAAGGCTATGACTTCTTGCACTTATTCCGAGAGCACGGTGTTACGCTACAGGTGTGCGGCGCTGATCAATGGGGAAACTCGACGACTGGCGTTAGCCTTATCCGCAAGCTAGAGGGCAGCGAAGCGCACGTTTACTCAGTGCCGTTGGTCATCAATAAAGCAACTGGCCGTAAGTTTGGCAAGTCTGAGGGCGGTGCAATTTGGCTTGATGAAAATAAAACCAGCGTATATAAGTTTTATCAATTCTGGCTAAATGTTGATGATGACGGTGTAATCGACTACATGAAGATGTACACTACGCTAGACCGCGATACAATTGAGGCTATTGCTGAAAATCATGCCGTAAATCCAGGTGCGCGTTCGGCGCAGAAGGTTTTGGCTCGCGAAGTTACTGACATTGTTCATGGTAGCGCGCGTCGTGAATCTGTTGAGCGCGTAACTGAAGTTTTATTTGGCGGCGGCGATTTTAAGAAATTGTCGGACAATGATTTAGGCGCTTTGGCTGAGGAAATTCCTTGCGTTGATGCTGGAATTGATGTGATTGAAGCGCTGGCAGAATCTGGGGCGGTTAGCTCTAACGGCGAAGCAAAGCGATTGTTAAAATCTGGAGCCATTAGTCTAAACGGCGAAAAGCTTGCCGAAAATAAAGTCGTCAATGACACGTCGCTACTGAAGAAGGGTAAAAACACGTTCGTATTAATTATGGAAGGGGCGAATAATGAAGAAAATTATCGGTTTTGACTTGGATGATACGTTAGCAATTACAAAATCGCCAATTAGCGACCGTATGGCTGGAATTCTTAGTCGATTACTTGAGAATTATGATGTTTGCGTGATTACGGGAGGTACGTTTCAACAGATAAAGAAGCAGGTGATTGATAGGTTGAACGTTACTCCAGAGTTGCTTCAGAAGTTCCACGCAATGCCGACTTGCGGTACTCGATATTATCGATTTGACGCCGCCGATGATGAATGGAAAATTCAGTATGCGAACGATTTATCTGATGAGCAAAAAACTCAGATAACTGCGGCGTTGGAAGAAATTGCGAAGGAAATGGGCATTTGGTGTGAGAATCCTGCGGGTGAAATAATTGAAGATCGACATAGTCAGATTACTATGTCGGCTTTGGGGCAGCAAGCTACACCTGAAGATAAATATGCGTGGGCTGAAAAATATAAGGATGTCCGTCCGATATATCGCGACAAGGTGGCGGAGAAGTTGCCTGGGCTTGAGGTACGGATTGGTGGTACGACCAGCACTGACATCACGCTTCCGGGAATTGACAAGGCCTATGGAATTGGCAGGTTGCTTGAACTGAACGGCTGGTCGAAAGAAGAAACGCTGTTCTTTGGTGACAAAATTGAAGAAGGTGGCAATGATTTTCCAGTGAAGCAAATGGGCGTAGATTCAATCGGTGTGAGGGGTTGGGAAGATACAGCTTATGCTCTGGAAGGCATCAACGCCGTTTCGTAGATGAAATTAACAACTCCTCTCGAGCAAATTAAAGGCGTCGGGCCGAAAACTGCTCAGGCCCTAGCGGCGGCTGGTCTTAAAACGATTTCTGACGCTTTGTATTTCTTACCGCGAGCATATGACGACTATTCAACTGCGGTTAATATCGCAGATCTTCAGCCGGGAAAAGTTACGGTTAAGGCGCGCTGCGAGTCGGTTTCGACGCGTATTGTTCGGCGCGGACTTAGAATCACGACCGCGGTTTTGGCGGATAAATCGGGCAAGGTTAAGGCGGTTTGGTTCAACCAGCCGTACCGCGAAACACAATTAAAATCTGATGCGGAATTTATTTTTTCTGGCCAATTTGGTATGCAATATAATCGCTATCAAATCAATAATCCGTCCGTCGAGCTGGCGAAAGAAATTACCAAAACTGCTGCGGAAAATAATTCTGGAATTCAGCCAATTTATAAGTCGATCAAAAATATCCGCCCGAAAACCGTACAAGATTTGATGAAAAATATTCGTCCGATTATGGATTTTTTGCCCGAGACTTTGCCGGAAAACATTATTCGGCGCCAAAAATTGGTTAGTCGATCTGAGGCGGTTAAGTTTCTTCACGCGCCAAAAACTCACGAGGAAATTTCCCGTGGTCGTGAGCGCCTGGCGTTTGAGGAGTTGTTCGAGATGATATTGGCGGCACAATTTAATAAGCAAGAACAGACTAGATTAACAGGCTGGAAGATTCCGTTTAATAAGTCGGTCGTAAAGAGTTTTGTTGATCAATTGCCGTTTCCTTTGACGAACGCTCAGCGCCGAGCTGCGTGGCAAATTCTGCAAGATTTGGAGTCTGATCATCCGATGAATCGGTTATTGCAAGGAGATGTTGGCTCGGGAAAAACTGTCGTTGCGGGATTGGTGGCGGCGGAAGTGGCGAAGGCTGGTTTTCAGACGGCAATTATGGCGCCGACGGAGATTTTGGCGCAGCAACACGCGAAGACGCTTGACGAGTTATTGTCGCCATTTGGTGTGTCGGTTGCACTTCTGACGGGTCACGTGAAAGGTGCGGCGCGCAGTCAATTATTGAACAATTTGTCTAGCGGCAATATTGACGTTGTGGTCGGCACGCACGCGCTAATTCAGGAAAAGGTTGCGTATCACAAATTGGGGTTTGCGGTGATTGACGAACAGCACCGATTTGGCGTGAAGCAACGACAAGCTTTGTTAGAAAAGTCTGATTTTATGCCGCATCTTTTAAGTATGACCGCCACACCAATTCCGCGCAGCCTGGCGCTGACATTGTACGGAGAATTGGACATTTCCATTCTGGACGAGTTGCCCTCTGGTCGTCAGCCGATTCAGACTAAGATTTGGTCACCAGCATCAGCTCCGAAGCTTTACGAATCGATTGAAAATGAGCTAGCCAAAGGTCGCCAAACTTACGTTATTTGTCCGTTGATTGATGATAATCCAGATAATGATAAGAAATCGGTGGAGGCGGAATATAATAAATTGTCCAAGACTATTTTCAGCCATCGTCGAGTTGGGTTGTTGCACGGAAAGCTTCCTGCCGAAGAAAAAGCTGAAGTGATGCAGAAATTTGCGGACGACGAGCTGGATATGTTAGTCAGTACGACCGTGGTTGAGGTTGGTGTGAATGTGCCGAATGCGACAGTGATGCTAATTGAGAATGCGGACAATTTTGGATTGAGTCAATTGCATCAATTGCGCGGGCGAGTTGGGCGCGGGAAACATCAGAGTTTTTGTCATTTGATGATGAGCGGTCATGATAAGCCGAGCCAACGCCTTCGGGAGATCGAGAAGTCTCAGGATGGGTTTTATTTGGCCGAGGTTGATCTGAAGTTGCGTGGACCTGGTGAGATTTACGGCAAAATGCAACACGGGGATTTGAACTTGAAAATTGCCTCGCTGGCGGATACGGCACCAATTGCTCGCGCTCAAGTCGAAGCCGAACACTTTGTCAAAGAGGGGCAAGATTTGCTACAATATAATCATCTGGCGCATGCCGTCAGTCGCTATCAGCGATTAACTGTTTTAAATTAATATGTATGCAGGAACAACAATTAGGGATGGCTCTGGTCGATTTATTGGCGTTCACCAAAAAATAGATCGAGTCGCAAGGAAAAATATAGAACCAATTCTTCCTGATTGGTGTGATTTTCCTGACATTAAAAACATTCTTCATTTTGAGGGCAAGAATGGTCCTGATGGTGTCAAGCGAAAAAGTCCGGCCGTGGACGAACCGTGGCATTTTATAAATCCGGACGATCCAAATGATACGGCGCTCTTGGAGATGATTGACGGACATATTGGCAATTTAGCCCGAGCACTGCGGACAAATAATTCCGAGCGAGCAGCGTTTGAGGCAGCTTGGATGGCGCACGCAATTACCGATGGTTTGACTCCGGCCCATCATTTTCCTCTGGAACAAGCTATGGCGGAACTTCGCGGCGGTGAAGGATTGGAGACGCGAACCTCAATTTTGAAGAAGAATCTCATGAAGGGCGATAACGGAATTGAACTGATTAAGAACAACTGGAAATTCTGGGGCGCTAAAGGTATGATGACGACACACGTGGCGTTTGAGGCTGGCGTGGCTAGTGTGGTGTCATATCCGCGTTTTAAGGACGCAATTCCAAGTGACGATGAGATATCGCAAGTAAGAAATCACGGCTATCGTGAGTATTATTTGGATCAAGTTCACGCCGTAGCATCAATGAAAATGTATGACAATTTTAGCAAGAGCGGTTGGACGACGGACCTTGCTTGGCAGACAAATCACGAGCTAATGCCGATTATTATAAAGTCGGTGATATTGGGCTGGCTGGCGTCTGTCTGGAAACTTGAGGCAGAAAAAAGTGAGAGTTAGGATTATCTCTGGCGAATTTGGCGGGCGATTCATAAAAACTCCGTCCGGCTCAACGACGCATCCTATGGGCGAGCGAGTACGTTCAGCTATGTTCAATTCTTTAGGTGAATCGATACGCGGCGCGCGGGTTTTGGATGCTTTTGCGGGGTCTGGCGCTGTTGGACTAGAGGCATTAAGTCGCGGCGCAGAGTCGGCGGTTTTCGTAGAGCGAGATCGAGTCGCTCAGCGAGTAATTACTGAAAACATAAGCATTTTGGGTGTCGAAGAAAAATCTATTGTAATAAAAACAACGATAGTAAATTGGCTAGAAAGTGCGAGTTCAACAGGGGAGTTTGATATTATTTTTGCCGATCCGCCATACCATAATCCACAGTTTTCCACAGTTTCCAAGTTAATGAGACTACTCAAACCGGGTGGAACTATGATATTATCACATCCAGGAATAGGTGAGGTGCAAGTTCAAGACAAAACTGTTGTGGTGGACAGTCGTAGTTATGGGGAGGCGCACCTCACCAAGTTCCTACGATTGAAATAAGTTTCTGGTAAACGTCCTGATAGCTATCAGGACGTTTTCTGTTTGAAGAGGTTGGCAATCTGAAATTGATGACCTCTTGTAGACAGAACAACTACACTGACCGCATTGAAATATATAGCTCAATCCGACTCAATAGCGAGAATTATAGGAGTGACGGAGATTAGCTAGAACAGGGTGCGTCTCGTGAGTATCTATAAATTTAAGAAAAGCCGCCACCCACTAACTCAGTCGCTAAGTGAACAATAGTTTAATTGAGTAGAGCGAAGGGTTCTGTTGTTTGGTGGTGTTGTGAAGTTAACTCTGCCACTACATCTGGTGGTGTCGTATAATGGTTTATAGATAAAGTAAAAAGAGGAGGAATGTAGAGAAATGCCGTGTATTGATTATTTACCAAATGGAACAAACACAAATTCGCAGCGGGCAGCATTGAATAATGATCCGAGGAACTTCGGTTTTTATGAGGAAGCTAAGGTTGGCAGCGAGGAGTTAGAAAACGATACGACAAAATCTAGCCAAAATAGCTACCCAGATGTTCTTGATGACTACTATTCAGACTTGGAAGCTCTCACCGAGGCTGCTAATGACGAGAGAGTTAAAAAGAAAATGGCAGATCTGGCGGCTCGATGCGCGGGCGTTCATTCCATAGAGGAGTGCGATACTGAAGATGGAACCTTATTCTAGTTGAGTGTTTTTATTACTGGACAATAAGTAAAACTCCGCAATATCCTGGAATTATCATTTGGAGATTTTCTGCGGTAATTAAATCGACAGAGTGAGTTGAGGCAATGATCTTGGCGTTTTCTGGAGTGGAAAAGCTTTGTTTCTCGTCTGCGAAATTGATGAAAATATAAGCACGTTGACCAGCCAGCTCTTTTTTTAACCCGAGAATAAAGCCGTTTCTAGTGTTTTGCACGATGTTCAAATCGCCATTTTTAAGAATCGGGAAGGTTTGGCGTAATTTTAGTAGCTTTCGGTGCATATTAAGTAGGGAATCGTTTGTGGTTTTTTCGCTATCAACGTTAATTTTCGTGCGATTTTCATTAACAGGAAGCCAAGGTTTTGCGCTTGAAAAGCCCGCAAATTGCGAATCATTCCATTGCATTGGCGTGCGTTCCAAATCTCGACTATCAACAACAGAATTTGTGGGGCTAAAATTATCTTGAATGTCATCAGCGGTCAATTCTCCATTCATCATGCCAATTTCGTCGCCGTAATACACCACGCTAATTCCTGGAGTGAGGAGATTTAAGAAGCTGAGGGCGCGGGCACGTTCTTCGCCCAATCTGGATGCAATTCGCGGCTGATCGTGATTTCCGATGCAGAAAAATGGCGTGGTTGAGCTTGCTGATTGCAAATAATTTTCGATTTTTTTCTCAATATTTTTAGCGTGCCATTCGTTATCGCGATATTCCATGAAAAACGCCGAGGCTTTCGGGTGAACTGTCAGTATTTGGCCGTATTGATGATAAATATCGCCCAGCTTATCATCAGGGTAGAATTCAAACACCATTTGCTTGTCGTCATATTCATCGCAGACTGACGCTAATTCTTGCAAATATTCCTGAAAATGCGGTCCCATTTTACAGTGGTCGTGAATAAACGCTCCGTAATCGTTTGGATTGCCATAAAAATCAGGATTTGGAGAATCGTCTTTAAAGTCAGGGTCTTTGGAAATTCCCCAAATTGCATCGACGCGCATTCCGTCGATGCCCATATCAAACCAAAATCGCACTATGTTTTTCATTTCAGCACGCACTTCAGGATTGTCCCAATTCAGATCTGGCTGTGTTTTCAAGAACGAATGCAGGTAAAATTGTCCAGTGTGCTCGTCAAATTCCCACGAACTGCCGCCAGATAGACTTCGCCAATTGTTAGTCTCGCTATTATTTTTTCCATCACGCCAAACATAGTAATCACGCTTGGGGTTATCACGCGAAGATCTGGATTCTTGAAACCACGGATGTTGGTCTGAAGTGTGGCAGGGAACGAGGTCGATCATAACTTTAATGTCGAGATCGTGAGCTTTTTTAAGTAGCGCTTGGAAGTCTTCCATTTGACCAAAAGTAGGATCAATTGCTCGATAATTTGCGATATCATAGCCAAAGTCGGTCAGCGGCGATACAAAGAACGGGGAAATCCAAATCGAATCGACGCCCAGCCATGATAAATAATCCAGCTTCTCGGTAATGCCATTCAAATCGCCAATTCCATCGCCATTCGTATCTAGAAAACTGCGCGGATAAATTTGATAAAGAGAGGCGACATCTTGCCAAGTTTTCATGATTTAAGTATAAGCGAGATAACAGGGAAAATCAAAACAAATAAATTACATGTGATGATAATGATGAGTCAATGCGTGACCTTTGCCTCGGCGTAACAAATATAGATTGACGGGATATGATACGGCAAACGCGGCGAACATACAAATTAGCCGGCTAACCCAATAAATCGGATGAGTTAAGTTCTTATCCATGGCGCCCGGAATAATCAGCATGATTATGTTGTCTACGATAGTCATTGACAGTATGGATAGTGTATCAGCGGCGAAAACTAACTTTAAGGATTTTATGAGCGATAATTTGGCGCGTACTAACGGTATGATTGATGCGGTGTAGCCGGAGATGAAAGCTAAGACTGACGCTAAAATAACCGTGGTATGTGGTGCAAATCCAGCGTGTGTGCCGATGGTAACGCCAACCATCTCACCAATCATACATCCCACCAGACAGTGTAAACTTGCCGCTAGCGCCATACGTTTGGTTGAGTTTTTTGTATTGCAATGATTATGAGATTCGTGATTCATCATTTTGTCCTTATATTATTTAATTCATATAGATTGAGCAATTCTTCTATCGCTTTACTTTGTTGAGCTTCGGCGCCGGACGTCATTTTATCGGCAATGTGTGTGCGGAGATGTCGCTCCAGAATAAGTTTATTAAGCGACGCTAATGACTTTTGTATTGCTAGGCTTTGGGTCAAAACATCCATGCAATACGCATCGTCGGTAATTTGTTTCTCGAGCCCGCGCATTTGTCCTAATATGATCTTTGTGCGATGCAGGGCTCGTCGTTTGATGTCTGCTGTATCCATAAAATAATCATATACCCCCTGGGGGTATTATGTCAAATGTAATTAGTTATCTAAGGATTAACATACGAAAAAAACCACCCGTTCGGATGGCTGAATATCGAATTGGTGCGGGTAAGGAGACTCTAACTCCTGGCCTCTTCCATGGCAAGGAAGCGCTCTAACAACTGAGCTATACCCGCATGTTGTTCACGATTAATTGTAGCAAAGTCGTGAATGAAATGCAATATTTGGTGGCTCCTCCCAGACTTGAACTGGGGACACAAGGCTCTTCAGGCCTCTGCTCTACCAACTGAGCTAAAGAGCCACAAACTTGCTATTTAATTGTACTAAAGTTGTCGCTATCTGGCAAGGGTGTTATAATTTTATCGAGCGCGGGTGTCGTATAGCGGCTATTATGTGACCTTCCCAAGGTTGAGATGGGAGTTCGACTCTCCCCATCCGCACCATTTCGGAACAAAATTGGAAACGGTCGCCCTGTCGGGCGGCTTTTTCTAGACTTTGGCGGAGCCAAAGCCCGATATTTTATTGGGGGAATGAAGAAATTGGTCGTCGCTTGCGACGATATTTTTGTTTTGTATTTTTAGGTTCGACCCGAAGATTTAGAGACACAGCAACTTTTTTGCGAGTTGGTCATCACTTCTGGTTATTTTACAGATAGAGACGGTAAATCATTCACCTTTTCATCGATTCAACCTACATCAAAACGCCAAGTGAAGGCTGCTCGATTTGCTCTTGCAAACGCTTCTTTTCGTTCAGTATATCCGCTTAGCCTGGTACAGTTCACGCTCTACGTCGCCGTCAAGATAGCCATCGAGCAAGCGTTGCAATTTGCTAGACAACTGTACGATTTGTTCTTGTGACTTACTAATGCTGGCGTTAAACAACATCCCGTCTTGCTGTTTGTCTTGTCGGATTAGCTCGTGCAGTTTGTCTGCTCACTTAGTAGGCATAGCAAAATCGAGCAACAAATTAGACAACTGTTCGTCTAACTCTTCTGCTCGGATGTGTGGCTCTTTGCGGACGACGGTTTTGCTCTTGCCCGTTCCTGGGGCAGTACGCCTTCTATAAGTCAATGGCGATGATAGTTAACCATTGGGGGATATTATGGTATAATGTATAAAATATTAAAATCACAAACTCAGAGGAGGCTAGTTTGTCAAGCGAACGATCTATTTTTTTTCCTGATGTCGAGCAGGATAGCCGCGTTTCGGCTCTATATGAGATTAGCGATTGTGTCCGCCGTGACGCGTTCGAGACCATTCGTCATGCAAAAACTGGACACATTGGTGGATCATCGTCTTCGGTTGAGTTGTTGACCTCACTGTATTTTGGTGGTGAATTCAGGTTTGATGTTGACGATCCAGATAATCCAGACCGCGATATAGTATTGATCCGGGGACACGAGGGACCAGTCAGATATCCTATTTTTAGTATGATGGGGTATATGCCAAAAGAGGAGCTGAAAACCTATCGATCTTATGGATCACGACTTCAGGGTCACGAAGATATGCGACTCGCGCCAGGTGTTGATATTACACCGAGCGGGTCGCTGGGTATGTTGTTGTCGTATGGAGTTGGCGCGGCCTGTGAAGCGATTAGCGCAGGTAGTGATAAAAAGGTCATTGTATTTCTTGGTGACGGCGAGGAGCAGGAAGGCAATGTAAGCGAGGCAGCCCGTCATGCTGCAAGCGTGTCACTCAATAACCTCATTTGTATCATTGATAAGAATCAGAAACAGCTCTCGCGCCCCACTAAAGACGTTGATAGTACAGCTAATTTGAAAAATATATGGGAAGGCTATGGCTGGGATGTCGTTGAAATACCCGATGGACACAATATTGAGGCAATTCTTCGTGTATATCATGACCTACAAACTATTAATCGCCCTACATGTGTAATTGCCTCTACTACAAAAGGCATGGGAATAGAGGGGGCAGAAGATCACTACAGCGGCTACCATACCTATGGTGTAACTGATCATGATCTGCTAGATAAAGCTATCGAGAACCTCAATTGTCGCATAAAAACAGATTACGATGAGCCAAGAATCTACGCAGAAGCGCGCGGTTTAGTCCAGACCCCGCCTAGGAGCGATATTCTTGGCGATACCGGTTCTGAAGCATACAGGCTATTCTATGACGGTGACGAAACGCTTGATCTGGATGATGGGCGCGAGCGATTCTATAGAGAACTTGGCCAAAGAATTATCGCAATTTCCGGCACTGCGCCACTCTATATGATAAGTCCTGACTTTGTAAAAAAACCATCCGAAAATCGTATGAGATACGACGATTACGCGCGGCTGTATCATGTTGGAATTAGAGAACAGCATGCTGTTGCTATGGCGCATGGAATATCTGCTATGAATCCAGATGCGCGTATTCTTCTTCACTATTGGGATTCTTTTGCATTTCGCGCAATGGATCAGATGAATGCAGCAGCTCAAGGAGGTGTTAATATGTTGATTGCGGGTGCAAACGCAGGACTATATCAAGAGCGGAATGGTGGTACGCATCAGTCATCCGGACAGCCTGGCGGACTTCACAGTATCCCTGGATTGACCATGTACGAGCCAGCTGATACTCATGATCTTTACAATGTTTTTTCTCATGCGCTTGTTAGGAATAGTGGAGTGACGTACGTGCGACTGCACGCACAGGTGACGAGGCCGATGGAATACGATGAGAAAGATAGGCGTAACATCGATAGCTACGTAACATATCGGCCGAACAAGGAGCCGACAGTCGCAATTGCGGCGAGCGGCGGTATGGTGCAGAATAGTATTGATGCAGCAAAACTCCTGGAGGCTGAATACGGTATTGCAGCAAATGTCTTAAATATTATCAATCAAGAGCAACCGGAAAACGCACTTACAGACGGCGTCATCGATGGAGGTCCATTATTAACGGTATATAACGGGAACTCTCGACTCCTTCAGTCGAGCATCTCGGGCGCGATTCTGGGGCAAACCGACTCCAAAAGACCGTCTATCATACATGGCATCGGATTCGAGCATGGAACGACAGGAAATATCCAGGAACTTGAGCGTCATTTTGGCTTGGACGCTAAACATATCGCACTAACTGCGCTAAAATTGCTATATGACAGTAAGTAATACTAATATCCTCCTTCTCGCAGGTGCAAACCCTCGTAATCGCGAATGGCTACACCAACTCGCAGGATATCTCAAGAGTCATGAAATTGAGTCAGAGATATTTCCCTACCTTCACTGGGATAACCAGACTGAAATCGATATTAAAAATGAGATATGCAGGTTTAAAGAATACATAAAGTCACTTGAGTCAACGATTGTTATTGCGAAGTCTGCGGGTGCAATAATAGGAGTGAATGCGGTGCTTAATGGTGCCGCTGTCGATAAGATGGTCATTATTGGCTTGCCA
Source organism: uncultured Candidatus Saccharibacteria bacterium (assembly GCA_938042055.1). Classification (GTDB taxonomy): domain Bacteria; phylum Patescibacteriota; class Saccharimonadia; order Saccharimonadales; family Saccharimonadaceae; genus Nanosynbacter. Next base: position 4,257 of record CALIRX010000032.1, on the reverse strand, counting down.
GTCGCCTATATGGCGGAGAAGTGTATTGATGTAAACCAGCTTATTAGCAGTATTTCAGTGCCAACATTATGTATTCAGGCGAGCAAGGACCCTATGGGCAACTACCATGAAGTTAATGAGCTATGCTCAAGACAACCACTCATTGAAGTGGTGAAAGTGACAGCCGCCGACCACGCCTATACTGACCTCACTAGCGTTGTGCGTCATATAGAAACTTTTATTCACGACTCATAATTTGCTTGACAACCCCGTCAAATGCAGCGAGATCATACTCGAGATGGTTGCGCGGCGTTATAGTGTAGTCGGTTCGTGCAAGGAAATCCGGCGCTGCGCTCCACTCCGCGTCATACTTCAACCGCTTGATCGCCTCTGAACCTCGTGTCTGAAGCATACGCTCACGGCGAACTCGTTCATCAATGTCTATAAATATAACCTTTGTGCGTGTTGTTTCGTAATAGGGGCTGAGCGATTCTACTTCAGCTAGGGACGGGTAGCAACATCCTATAACGAACCGCCCAAGCTCCATTTGTTGGTTGTAAAAGTGTGTGTCCTGTCCATATCTTCTATCGTACGTTTCTGATTCCTCCCAGTGTTCGGGCGGGACTGACGATTTCTTTTGCTCGAATCCACTATCATCAACAAAGAAATATTCATCATCACCTTCGCCTGGTCTTCTTGGGCGGGTAGTATATGATTTCATATACAACAATTCCGAATTATGTCTTAGCGCATTCTGGATTGCGGTTGATTTTCCACTACATGGAAGACCACAAACCAGTATCAAATCTCCGCAGCGCGATTCTGACTGAGGTATTTCTATCATCTTTTTATTATGCTATATATAATATATATGAGCAAGTACGCATTATTCAGTGTTTATGACAAACGCACCATTGGTCCACTTGCCAGCGCAGTAGTTGACGCCGGGTATGTGATCGCGGCAACCCCCGGGACGGGCAATGAGCTACAATTGGTTGGCATACCTTTTGTGCCTATCTCCGAGATAACCAAGAACCCAGACGCGCTTAAAGATTGCCTTCAATCCTTTAGTTTTTATACTGCTGGAGGTATCGTCTATTCCAGGTCAAACGAGCGGCATTTACGCGACACAGAAGCCGAGCAGATTCCAAGTATAGATATTGTAGTCTGTAATTTAACAAATGTAGAGGATACTGTAAAAACTGAATTCGATTTTACTATTCAACACGTCGATCTTGGCGGTGTTTCACTTTTGCAGGCAGCGGCTATTAATTATCGCGATGTGCTAGTAATATCCTCCCCTAACGATTATGACGCGGCGATAAACCACATCAAGGCGGATACCCTAGACAGGGACTTCCGAAAAGAAATGGCAGTCAAAACCTTCTCCCGGATCGCTACATATGAGCAAACTCTCGCAAGTGTGCTACTTCGTTCGAACGGGCTGTAGATCGTACTGCTCACAGAATCCAGCTAGAGTGTCAGACAATACCGCCTCCTGGGAGGTGGAGGATAATAGCTCGCGTATCGAGAGGCGTAGTGCAGCATCGCCTAGCTCCGTAGATCTGAAATATGGTAGTCTATTGTGAAAATCTCCACATGAGCGGATCGTGCCGTCAGTTGCGATGCGAGTCGTGAACAACCCTTCCTGACAGTATATTGGGCACGATTCACAAATCGCCGACCGCAATGTCTGAGTTGTATCCATGAGATTTATGATTAGACCACTGTCTGTAGTAGTAACGTACTCATGTTTTGAATCGACCGTAAAGGCAAGCCCAAGGTCTGCCAGTGTCTCCATAATCTCCGCAGGTGGCACAAATTCATCACTAAAGAACTCTCTTTCCTTTTCGTCCAACGGATCTTTACAGACAAGATTAAGTAGCGTGAGCTGGTTAATTGCAGGATGCTTATCACAGAGGACTAAATAATCCGATATATTCGAAAGATTACTCCGCATCACGACTTTATTCGCCTTAATTGGAAGTTCTGGATTTGTGTGCATTACAAGCTCAAGTCCTTCAAGGACCTTAGTAACGTGACCACCAGTTACGCGATGAAATTCCGCATCATCAAACGTATCTAGACTTACAGTAAGGAGGTCAAGCGCGTCTGGTAATTTACCATTTTTCCGTATATAGGTACTGAGGAGTAGACCATTAGTAGTCAGCCTGACATTCTCGAAACCAATTTCTTTCGACCCAGATACAAGCTCAGGCCAGTGAGGGTTTAATAAAGGCTCGCCGCCGGTAAAAGTGACCCCGTTATATCCTGATTCTCGAAGTGCCTCAAGTGATCGAAGGTACTCTTGCACTGGAATAACGCCCTCGTGCATGTTGGTGCTCCGGAAATCCTCCATAGCTCCCATCTTGCTGTTTGTTCGAGTTAACCCCTGGTCACAATAGCTACAGTGAAGGTTGCAGGTCGCCGCTATTGCAACTCGGACTTTTCGTTGGTCAATAGCGAACTGTGGAGAAAATAGCCCCGCTTCATGCTTCATGATGATTTAGTGCTCCTGGCGCAAACACGCGTTCGATATAATTTTCATATAACTCAGTCAGGAAATACGCTTCTGTTGGCGATGGATCGATAAACATCTTCGGACACGTATCGAGAAGTAGTATTAGAGCATTCCTAAGATACCCACTCTCGATGTTTGCAATAATCTTATCTTCAAGTTCAATGATTTTCTTGGGCTTTTTGCTTGGAGTTTTTGTGAGGTTTGATCTAACTTTAATAGCATGTCGAGCAAATCCTCTTACCATTTTGTCTACTCGATTTGTAAGATGGGCATCGTACGTGAAATCCTTAGATAAATGACCTCCCTGTAGTAGCATGATAAGGCGAGTATTCAGGCCACCATGGGTCTCGATCAAATCTTTTGACAAAATTGCTGTACCTTTAGAGGCAGACATGCGACGACCATCAAGCAGTCCCATGCCGAGAATCGTATATTTTGGTGTCTGATATTTTTTTGCTAGCAAGACACTCTCTGCGTGCGCTTTCTTAGCAAGCCAGTTCCGAAGGTGTTCTTCGGCGATGAAATGTCGACAGGGTAGCCATTCAATAATCATCGCTTCAAGGTTATTTGCTGGCTCCCCGCCTGATGACAGTCGCTCAAATAGACCATGGAAAAAGTCTTTGGGGTGGCGTGACTCATTAGGAAATCTATCTCGAAACCGGATATATAAATCGAATACCATAAATAATTCACTGTCGAACATTGGGTCAACGATCTGATTATTGAACGTTGCGCCGTAGCCATTATCACGGAGTAAACTCCAGTCGCTTCTGATATTCTTTACAGACGACAGAACAGTGTTCTTTTGTCTCGGATGGACATACTCTGTTGTATCTATCAGCATTCTTGCAAGTTCTCGCCAAGACTCATTCTCATATTGAAGTGAGAGGTCGCCTTTTGTATTTTTCACTAGAAGACCTTTTTCTTTATACTTAAGAATGATTGCTTCAACAAATGCGCTGAAGTCACGATCTTCCGTTGTATACTGATGCTTATAGTCTGCATTAACCTTTAAGCTTGTTAATTCCTGAAGCGTTTCTTTATTGTAATAATGAAGAATCTGAAGCGGATCTGTGAATGAAAAGATGATATCGGGAGGTAGCTTATAAAAATGAGTAAATAAACGGTATGTTGCGTCACTCATATCAAACTGATCTGGTACTGCGAAAAGTTCACTAAAATGAGCAGCTATATGCTGGGCGGTATTGCCGCTGAAATGAGTTGCTATAGGGAAGTAAACTGAGTTTCCCTTTAGTTGCTCGTACCTACTGTATACGTCCGTAATAACAAACATTCGAGCATGATTAAAACTAAGTGGACAAACGGGATAAATGTATGCGGTAGAAAGAAAAAAATTACTCATGACTTGGGTGTTTGACTCGTGGAGATCCGGGCAGGAATCGAACCTGCGATAAGTAGTATGTAAGAAAACTACCGCCTTACCACTTGGCGACCGGATCGGTTACTATTATGTAGCATTTTTTATAAATTTGCAAGTACCTACTAATATAACTATATAGTTGATTTTAAGAAACCAACACACAGGTATTTGCTAAAGGTTATTCGTATTTAATACTCGAGTTAGGGTATGTAGCGCGGCGGCTTTGCTGCCCTGGCGACGCCTCAACGCCTCTACTGCCATGGTAATGGTCGTTTCCACTCAGAAAACGCCCTTTTCAACTAAAAAATAAAAAGATTGGCGGGGGAAATTTCAAAAAGATAATTCAAAGGGTTTTTCTGGTGGGGCGAGCGGGCGC
>CALIRX010000031.1 GCA_938042055.1 uncultured Candidatus Saccharibacteria bacterium | reverse complement strand
GTATCTGATTATAGCAAAAATAGGTTGTAATTTTTACTAAATAGCTTGCAAAACACTAGATATAGCGGCTATAGTTATTATTGTACGCTATATATATAGCGAGCCCATAAATAAACAAAAACACAAGCTACGAAGATAAGCCACCAGATGAGGTGCTGGTGGTTTGTTTTTAAGAGGGGAAATTAAGGAGGGTATGTGAAAGAAATTAACGTAGTCAAACGCGACGGAACAAAAGAACCGTTTGATGCTAATAAAATTAACACGGCTATTTTAAAGGCGTGCGAAGGTTTGCCGGACCAAATCTCTAAAGTTGTTCAAGTTGCGACTGAATTGCAATTGACATTATTTGATGGAATTACAACCGAGCAATTGGACGAGGCGGTTATTCAAACGGTGCTCCAAAATGTTAAAGATGATCCAGATTACGATAAAATCGCGGCACGATTATTACTGAAAACTGTCTATAAGCAGATTTTGGGCGATTATGAAACGGCGGAAGAATTGAAAAAGCTTCATGCGCGCGAATTTCCGAAGTTCGTTAAGGCAGCGGTAAAAGAAGGTTTGCTAGATAAGCGCATGGCTGACGGTCGATTTGACTTGAAAAAGCTGGCGGCGGAACTTGATCCAGCGCGTGATGATTTGAGTAAATATTTGGGTGTGGTGACCAATAAAAATCGCTATGCTCTTCGTAAGCAAAACGGTTCACCAATTGAAACACCTCAGTTTACGCATATGCGTATCGCTATGGGGCTTAGTTATAACGAGGTTGATCCGACTGCTGCAGCGATTGAGTTTTATAATCACATGAGCAATTTGGAGTACGTCCCAGGCGGCTCAACGCGAGTTAATGCTGGCGGTTCGTTCCCACAGCTCAGTAACTGTTTCTTGCTTAATGTCGATGATGATATGGAGTCAATTGCTAAGGCTGTTCGCGACACAATGTGGATTGCTAAAGGTACGGGCGGAATTGGCATTGGCTTTACGAAGTTACGTGCAGCGGGCAGTCCAGTTAAAACCACCAACACTGAATCGACTGGACCAATTCCATTTATGAAGATGATTGATACGGCGCTTTTTGCGGTTTCTCGTAAGGGGAAAAAGGCTGGTGCGGCTGCAATTTATATGGAAAACTGGCATCTGAATTTTGATCAATTTGTTGATCTTCGCCAAAACTCTGGCGACCCATATTTACGAACCAGATTTGCAAATACCGCGGTATTTATCTCTGACGAATTTATGAAGCGAGTAGAAAAAGATCAAGATTGGTATTTGTTTGATCCTGCGGAAACTCCAGATTTGACAGAGTTATATGGTGAAAATTTTTCGGCACGATATAAAGAATATGTAAAGATGGCGGAAGCTGGTAAATTGCGTACGTTTGATAAAGTTCCAGCTCGTCAGCAGTTTAAGCGTATTTTGACCAGTTTGCAGGCGACATCACATCCGTGGCTGACTTGGAAAGACACGATTAACGTGCGAGCATTGAATAACAATACGGGCACAATTCACCTCAGTAACTTGTGTACGGAAATTACATTGCCGCAGGATAAAAATAATATTGCGACGTGTAATCTGGTGAGTATCAATTTGTCAGCGTTTCTTAGCGAAGATAAGACTTGGGATTGGGATAGATTGAAAGAAGCGGCTCGTGCGGCGGTGCGACAATTGGACAATTTGTGCGACATCACTCAAACGCCAATTCCAGAAGCGATGCATTCGAATCAGCAAACTCGAGCGATTGGCCTCGGGATTATGGGTCTTTCTGACGTGCTGGAAAAGTTGGGCTATTGTTACGAATCGAAAGAAGCGTATGATTTGGTTGATCAATTGACGGAGTTCATTAGCTACCACGCTATCGATCAGTCGGCTGACTTGGCAAAAGAATTGGGCAGTTATCCAACGTTCGCGGGCAGTGGCTGGAGCAAGGGTCTTCTTCCAATTGATACGGTTGATAAGCTATCAAAAGACCGTGGCGTGAAGGTGAAAATAGACCAAAAGACGCGACTGGACTGGGATGGTTTGCGAAAGAAGGTGAAGAAGGGAATGCGAAATGCGACTCTTATGGCAATTGCGCCGACGGCTAATATTGGTCACGTGGCGGGAACGACTCCTGGAATTGATCCGCAATTTGCGCAGATTTTCAGTCGCTCGACTTTGAATGGTAAGTTTTTGGAAGTGAACCATAATTTAGTTCGCGATTTGAAGAAGCTTGGTTTGTGGGACAATTTGAAGGATGAGATTTTTGCGGCGCAAGGCGATATTCAAGATATTGATGGCATTCCTCAGAATATCAAGGATGTTTATAAAACAAGCTTCCAGCTCAGTCCGTATGCGTTTATTGAGGTGGCGGCTAGGGCTCAGAAGTGGGTCGATCAGGCGATTTCTCGAAATATGTACCTGGAGACGCGAGATATTGATGAATATGTGAAGATTTATTCGGAAGCGTGGAAGCGTGGATTAAAGACGACATATTATCTGCACGTTAAGCCGCGTCATCAGTCGGAGCAGACAACAGTTTCAGTTGATAAAATTGCAGAACAAAAAGTCCGCACAAATAGTAAAGTGCGCGGATTTGGATTTGCGAAAATTAATAAATAAGGAGGAAATTAAGATGGGAATTTTAGGTTCAGGATTACGCGATGGATTATCACTTCACCCAATTCGTTACCCTTGGGCGTATGATCTTTATAATCAAGCGGTGGCTAACACGTGGTTTCCAAATGAAGTTCAATTAGTCCAGGATTTGGCAGATTTTGAAAAATTGTCAGACGATGAAAAACACGCATTGAAAACAGTTATCAGCTATTTGAATCCAAACGAGTTATTGATCAATAAATCGTTAGCGTTCGGTATTTATCCATATGTGAACGCGGCGGAAGCTCAACTATACTTGTCAAAACAGATGTGGGAAGAAGCTAATCACTTCATGACATTTGAATACATTATTGAGACATTTCCGTTTGACCGCGAGGAAATTTACGCTGCAGGATTTGGTAAAAAATCATTGGCCGACAAGGCTGACTTCCAGAATAAGCATTTGGACGTGATGCTTGATCCGAATTTGGATATTTATTCGCTGGAAGGCAAGAAGGACTTCGTTAGGTCTTTGGTAGCGTATAACATTGTGCTGGAGGGAATTTGGTTCTATTCAGGCTTTATGGTTGGCATGAGCTTCCGCCAGCGTAATTTGTTGCGTAATGTTGGCTCACTGCTGGACTGGATTACTCGCGATGAAAATCTTCACTTGACGTTTGGTATCAATTTGCTTTTGACAATTTTGGACGAGAACCCAGAATTGCAGACACAGGAATTTGCAGAAGAAATCCGTAACTTGATTCTGCAGGCAGTGGAGCTTGAGAAGGCTTACAATAAGGATATGCTACCAAAGGGAATTTTGGGATTGAACGCTGATTATGTCAATCAGTATGTTATGCATATGACTGACCGACGCTTGCAAGAATTAGGTTTTGAGCCTGAATACAATGTGCCAAATCCAGCTAAATGGATGGCAGCTGCCAACGATACGCTGGAATTGGTGAATTTCTTTGAAAGCACAAACACTAGTTACGAAGTTAATACCACGAAGTAATGGGAGTTGATGATATGAACGAATTAGCGAAAGAAATATTAGATACAGTCGAAGTTGGTGCGTTGGCAACGGTGAATGTTGATAGAACTCCTTTGGTGACGCCGCTGCACTTTGCGCGTTTTGGTAATTCTATAATTTGGATATCAGAACCTACTGCGCGTCATTCAGAAAATGCGTTTCGAAACGGTAAGGCGGAATTTGTGGTTTGGGATGATAAAAAGCGAGCAGTTTTCTTAAAAACTAACGTGACTGAACTCCCAGAACCCGAGAAAGAGGCGGCAATGGCGGCTTATAAAGAGAAGCTGGCTGATTTTATGCCGCGTTGCCAAAATCCGCAAATATACGTTGCACCAATTGGTGAACTTGATGAAAAAACTACAACGGGCAATTGGCTACATTTTATTGCATAAGCACTATATCTAGCGTAAAATTAGTTAAGTAACTACTAAATATAGGGGAAAATGAAAATGAATGCGAATCAAATTATTACTGATGACATGACTTTGGAAGAAAAATTGAGTGCCATTGACGCAGCTCTTAAGGCGGCTCAAGAAGCGGCTGATGATCAAGCAAAGTCGAACGGCACTGTTGCGGCACCGGTTGACCCAGCAAGTTTGACTATTTGTGACGGTTGCGAATAATATGTCGTCACCGCGTAAATATATATTTGTTACGGGTGGTGTATTGTCTGGTGTAGGTAAGGGAATTACCGCTGCTAGCATTGGCACTGTCCTTCAAGCTAAGGGTGTTTCTGTTTCGGTTCAAAAATGTGATCCATATTTGAACGTTGATGCTGGACTATTGAACCCAAAAGAGCATGGCGAATGTTTTGTGACAAAAGACGGTGCTGAAACTGACTTAGATTTGGGCCATTATGAGCGTTTTTTGGATTTGGAATTAACGCAAAAAAATGCAACATTATCCGGTCGATTATTGCGTGATTTGATTGCGGACGAGAGAGCTGGTAAATTTGGCGGTCAAACAGTACAAATGGTCCCTCATTTAACTAATTCTATTAAGAAAGCCATTCATCTGGCTGCTGAGGGCGATGTTCATATCGTAGAGATCGGCGGCACGGTCGGCGATTATGAAGGACTTAGCTTTATTGAGGCTATTCGAGGATTCGCCCTAGATGTTGGTCGCGAAAATTGTCTATTTGTTCATGTCGTATATGTGCCGTTTTTAGAGGCGTCGCATGAATATAAGACAAAACCCGCTCAAAACGCTTTGGCTGATTTGCGTGGTTTTGGAATTATGCCCGATGTCGTGGCGGTTCGTACGGAAGGTCACGATAAACCGCCGCGTAGTATTGGTGAGAAAATTTCTATTTCGTCTGGTATTCGCAGCGAAGGAATTGTGATGATGCCAAATGTCGATACTGTATATGAAGTTCCACTAACAGTGTACCGCGACTTAGGTAAGCTACTTGGCGAATTTACTAATAATTCAGTTGAGCCAGATTTACGACGTTGGCAACATTTAGCCAAACGAGATACGTCAGAGTATGCTAAGCGCGTTACGGTAGGTTTGGTTGCTAAATATATAGACAATTCTGACACATACTTATCTGTAACGGAAGCACTTAAGTCTGCGGCTTGGGCAAACAAAAGTGAAATATCTATAAAATGGATTAATACTGAGACTGCAAATGAAGCAGATTTTGACGGTGTTGATGCTATTGTTGTTCCGGGGGGATTTGGATCTCGTGGTGTAGAAGGTAAGATTGCTGCTGCAAAGTATTGCTTAATGAACGATAAGCCATATCTGGGTATTTGTTTGGGAATGCAGGTTGCGGTTATTGCTGCGGCGCGTTTGGGAGGTTTGACAAACGCTAATAGCGAAGAATTCGGCGCCGATTCTGATAACAACGTAGTGTATATTATGGATGGGCAGCAGGGTAAAGAGTCTACAGGAGGAACTATGCGTCTTGGGGATTATGTAGCCAACCTAAAGCCAGGTTCCGTTATTTCCAAGACATACGATGCAGCTGAAGTAGTTGAACGTCATCGTCATCGATATGAAGTGAATCAAAAGTTTATTCAAGAAATTGAACGAGGAGGCTTGATTGTCTCTGGAACTTCACCGGATGGTAAGTTAGTAGAATTTGTTGAGGCGCCAGACCATCGATATTTTGTAGCAACGCAAGCACATCCAGAATTTAAGTCACGACCGTTTCGTTCACACCCGTTATTCTTTGGTTTGATTAGATCTATATTGACAAAATAAAAATAATGTGATATCATTTCACTGTATAAAAAATTAAAACAAAAAGGAATAAAATGGCTGAAGAAAAAGATATTCACGGACTTACCGAAGGCGTATTGAGTCGAGACGATATGTCGGCATTGACTTACGTATTGCAACACGTGAAAGGATCTAGCCCAAGTTCGGCGACGAAATTAAGTCTGGAACTGGAAGAGCTTGACGAAACAGCGTAGAGATTTAGCTAGATAATAATCCACCTCTGTTGTATACTGGACAGTATGGAACAGATTATTTCTCAAGTAGTGAAGCAACTTTTTGATCAAGATATATCGGTACAATTGACCCGTCCTGATCCGAAGTTTGGTGACTTTGCTACAAATGTGGCGTTGCAATTGGCTAAGCCGCTAGGGAAGAATCCGCGTGAAATTGCGGAGATGATTGCTGAAAATCTGCGCAAGGAAGAAGAGTTTAGTGAAGTAAGCGTGGCTGGTCCAGGTTTTATCAATGTAAAACTGAGCGATCAATCCGTTCTAAATTCTTTGAAAAAAGAGCCAACGACGAAGCGCGCTGGTCAGACGGTTGTAATTGAAACCAATTGTCCGAATCCATTCAAGGCTATGCACATCGGGCACGCTTTGAATGCGATTTTGGCGGACACGATGGCTAACTTGCTGGCGGTTGACGGCGCAATTGTACATCGAGTGAGTTATCACGGTGATGTCGGAACGCATGTTGGTAAAAGTATGTGGGCGATTTTGCGCGAGATTGACGGCGATGTAAATAAATTGAACGAAATCCCAGCCGATAAGCGAAATGAATTTATGAGTCGCATGTACGTTGAAGGTGCGCGTTCGGCGAAAGAATCTCCAGAGGC
>CALIRX010000030.1 GCA_938042055.1 uncultured Candidatus Saccharibacteria bacterium | reverse complement strand
GACGGCAAATTATGGAAAATTCCGTACGACACAAGCATTAGAAATCTGCAAAATAACGTTTAATTGATTAAATTTAGGAGGTCTTATGTCGGTTGAAATTAAAAGATCCAAAAAAGACATATCGACTGTCTTTACGCGCGTGAAAAATAAATTAGCGCTAGTGCTTGCGGATAGTTCGCAAATTCATCATGTCGGCAGTACCGCGGTACTTGGTTTGGATGGTAAAAATATCCTAGATATCCTTATTTCTGCTAAAGATAGCGAACACATGAACGAGCTGCGGGACAAATTGGTAGCAATTGGATATTTTCCTTCATTAAATCCAAGTTCCCGTCAAGGGTATATCTTCCTGGCGTCCCGACAAGAAGAAACTGGCGAGGGCGATATTCATATTCACCTCGCGGTCGCGAATACTGAAACGCACGATAACTTCTTAATTATCAGAGATTACCTAAGGTCTCACAATGACGAAGCTGATCAATATTCAAAGATAAAATATCAATATGCCAAGCAAGCAAATTACGACAGGTCAGCGTATAAAAAACTTAAAGCAGCTTATGTCGATAAGTTATTGCAACGTGCCAGGCAGTGGAAAAATGGCGGCTAATCTCCTCATTCATATTCCGTACGACACAAGCATTAGAAATCTGCAAAATAACGCTAGTTAGCGTATACTTATCAATATGAAACAAGAAAATAGCCCAATTTATTTTATCACTTCCAACCACAGTAAATTCGCCAGTCTTCAAGAACTCCTTCAGCCGCTTGGTGTTGATTTAAGGCAGCTCGATTATGATTTTGACGAAGGGCGCGGACTAGATATTCAAACGATTGCCAAAAGCAAATTATCTCAAGCCAAGAAAGCGTTTCCGAACAAGCGCCTGGTCGTTGATGATCGCGGTTTCTTCATCCCGGCGCTGAAAGGATTTCCGGGGCCGTTTGTTAAATTGCTACTGAATAGCTTTAGCTATCCCGGCATTATCAAGTTGATGAAAGGCGAGGCTGATCGTCGAGCTATTTTTTCTTTTGCGGTTGGCTATTTTGACGGCGAAAAAGACCACATTTTCGTAGCCAACGAAGAGGGATTTATTACCGACGAGCCACGCGGTGATAATCTCCATGGCTGGACGGAATTGTTATATATTTATGGACATCCGAGCTTTCCTGGTCGCAGTTTGGCAGAATTGAACGACGAAGAATGGCAG
>CALIRX010000029.1 GCA_938042055.1 uncultured Candidatus Saccharibacteria bacterium | reverse complement strand
TACATAACACCGATAAATGCGTAGAAACTAATAAGCACTAACTTCAATAATAATTATCGCAAGCGACTATTTTTTGGACTTGCGATATTTTCCAGCCACCGCACGAAGTAGTACGTTCATAACGTGCATATTCCCCTTGATTGGGCTAATCTTCGTTGGTGTTTTACCCTTCTTCGGATACGTTCGCACAACTGGCGTTTCAGTTGTTTTATACTGCTTACGACGGCTACTTTCAATAGTGAGATAATAATGAAGCTCGTAGGTTTGAAATATATCACGGAATACAGCAATGTCTGGATCTTTGAGCAATTTTGCGCTATAAGCACGGAATCCATTTGTCGTATCGGTATGTCTTTTTCCAGCCGCAAGACTTATCAACGGCGCGTGAATAAGATGAAGACCAACTTCCCTCGAGAGCGGCGTATTTACAGCCTTACCGCCTGGTATAAATCGTGAGCCTTGGACGTGATCATATCCTTGGTCAAGCAATTTGATGAAGTTAGGAATTCTTTCTATACTATCCTTGCCGTTTCCATCAACGACCACAACGCCCTCATAGCCCTCAGAGAGAGCCCAAGCAAACGCCATTCTCATCTGCGCGCTCAGTTTGCCCTTACCTTTTTTCGTCAATAAAGCTCGCACGTCTTGAGACTTTAGAAAATCAATCTCAAGTGAACCGTCAGTACTTCCGCCGTCAGCCACCACGATATCGATTTGGTCAGCTAGCGGTTTCATCTTCTGTAGCTGTTTTTGAATGCGCTCCCCTTCATTGATAACAAAAACACACACACAATATTTATGCTTCTTCTTGTTTATCTCATCAATTTCAAACTCTGGAAATTCCCATTCTGGATGTAATTGATTTATTTTCTCAGAAGTTATTTTACTCATATTATTACTCCGAAAGATTTTTCCTTTCCGTATCGGCAATAGATACCGTACTGCTTAATTCATCCATCACTATATATGAAGCATCGTCTCGCGCCTCTTTAAGTATTTTTCCAACATATTCCGCTAATACAACCAAAAACATAAATAGCAAGAAAAACATCACAGAAAGCTGCAAGGACATAGTTGTCCATCCCGCAGCCACATCGCGCTTAAATACTGATACGCAAACAACGTATAATGCGTAAATTAGATTAATAACACTAGCACCAACACCAACCCACGACATAGCCCTTAGCGGTTGGGTGGAGTGGCTAGCTGCTATATCTATAGCCTCCAACACTCCCGTGCGCAGTTTACGTGTCTTTACTGGGTCTACTTTCACTTCATAGCGATATTCCGCACATTTATATCCAATTTGACGAATCAAATGACGAATATGTCCATCGTGCCTATTTGTAGTAGAAACAGCTTTTACTGCACGCCTACTGAGTGCGATAAAATATGTCGCGGCAGCAGGAATGTCAACACCAAGATATCGACGGTTGTACCAATAAAACGTTCGCCTACCTAAATCATCTTTCTTCGTATGGTTAGTTGCTATTCCATTAACGATGTCATACTTCTTGTTTTCTTCGACGATAGAAGGTATGGCGTCTATCGGGTCAATTGCTGGGTTAGTCAGTACTACATAATCTCCGATTGCCCCCTGGATCCCAGCCATAAGAGCGATATCATAACTATATTCCCTAGATAGACGGATTAAGCGTATGCACGGCAACACCTTCAATATATCTATTACTTCTTTTACAACTTCTGGCTTCAATTCATTATCTATCACGATGATTTCGTAATTTTCATAACTGCCACCAAGCAATTTCGATAAATCAGTTAAATATTCGCCCAAGCCAGTATAGTTACGATCAACTCCAACCACAACAGATACAAAAATATCTTGTTTCTTTACAGTTTTATTAGTTTGCTTTTTCTTGACCATATATCCTCCTCAATTCCTCAAAAGCATCATAAATATTATCTAATTTTCCGCCCATAATACAAATATATCCATCGTTACCAAAGTCATTTCTGAACAATATCGGACGACTATCATCGTCTTCGCTCTTCACTAAAACCGTCTTCACTTCAACGATAGATTCACGATATTTCATATTTTTCAAGGCTGGAATAAACCTCACAACATCATTATACATCTGTCTATAGTTTGATTTAAAGGGGCGATTTTTCAAATATTCATGAGTTTTGATACGCTCGGCGCTAGTATTTTCATCATCAATCCACGATTCATGTGGCGTGTAACGAACATGTGAAAGAGTATATAAATTCTTCGAAGGAAATGGCATAATCGAGAAAAACGGACCATCCATCACCGTTATGCTAAAATCCTTAAGCTGCTTAGGTAGTTCAACAAGACACATCTCGGTAATTTCATGTTTAAGTCCAACTAGCGGTAATCCAGATGCACGATGCAGCGTATTAATATTTGAGTAAGTACAGTTTAAAACAAAATCCGCTTCATAATTATCACGATCAGTAACAATATTTATTTTACCCGCGCCGCCAGTAGGCAATTCAATTTTGCTGACAGATTCTCCAGTATGGATACTAATGCCCTTATATTTATTAATGCGCTCTACTAAAAGCTCTCTTAGTTTGCGTGAATTGAACGCGTATTCTTTAACCTTAAAAACCTCTTCAATCAACGACGGATTAAACATTTTTTCTATATCATGCGGAGCACGCTCAATTTCAGAACCAATCTTCTCACAAAAATGTTCGAATTGCTTAGCGTTAACCTTTGAAAGATGCTTAGCAATTCCATAATATTTCTCAAAATTAGATACTACAGCTGGACCGTATTCATCAACAAAAACTGGGAAGTTAACAGCTGAGCGAAACCCAGTCAAAACACTGCGAGGATAATGATATCCATTATGGATGCGTGCCTGATTCACGTAAGAAGCTCTATCCATCAACGCAGTTTCTTTCTCGATAATAATTATATTGTCTACACCAAGTTCTTCGTGCAGATATAGTGCTATCCTTAGCCCATAAAATCCACCGCCAATAATAACTGTACTATTCATATTTCACCGTCCTTTTTACTACATAATCAGCCCACAGCCCAATCAATATATATACGAACAATAGTAGAGGTATGTAGAATATAATGCCGTTTATGTGAGCGTGCGGCAATGCGTGCCCCGGCATAAGAGCAAGCCAACAAAAAGCTCCAATAACAGAGAAATTCATAGACCAAAGGAAAGGTCTGCTGTATTTCTTACCAATGATCTTTCTGGAGCTAAGAATAATCAAATACCCAAGGATAGTCCAGAATAGAATAGACTGCACAAACTCGCCAAACATACCATTAATGTGTACAGGTAAAGTAATTGCTGGAAGTAGCAAATAATTGACGACATTTACA
>CALIRX010000028.1 GCA_938042055.1 uncultured Candidatus Saccharibacteria bacterium | reverse complement strand
ATTATCCAGTGCCGGGCGGCGAAACTTTGAAAGATGTTTATGCGCGGGTTGTTCCGTATTTTGAGCAAGAGATTTTGCCGAAATTGCAGAATGGTGAAAATATTTTATTGGTGGCTCACGGCAATTCTATTCGGGCTTTAATTAAACACCTCGACCAAGTTCCAGAGGCTGAGATGGCGAATGTAGAAATGCCGTTTGGTCAATTGCTGGTTTATACGTTCGAGCCCGGTCAATCTTTGCCAATCAAAAAAGAAGTGCTGTCAGTTGAGATTGAAGCCGTGAATGCTTAGCTGTTGTATTTTTAGTGATCTCTTTTAAGTTTTATGGGATTTTCCTGTACTTATTTAGTGATATATGTTAAGATAGATCAGAACGAATGATAGAGATATCTTCGGGGTGTGGCGCAGTTGGCTAGCGCGCGCGGTTTGGGACCGTGAGGTCGAAGGTTCGAGTCCTTTCACCCCGACCAATTGAAATCATTCAGCGTATTAAAATAACTGGCATTCGACCAGTTATTTTTTATTTTCGTATAGTCCAATAATCAAGTCGCCATCATGGAATTCTTGCTTTAATTGCCAATAGGGTGGAACTTGTTTTTTATATTCGTCATATGTTTTTTCGCGGAGAATAAGCCAGATTCTTGGAGATTTTACTGACTCTAAAGAGCTAATTTCTGGAGTATTCAATTTTTTAATTAATCCCCATTCGCCAACCCAGCCCAGCTCTTCTTTCGGCTTCAGAAGTATAATTTCTTTATTTGTGCGGTTGTAATAGGAAGTGTGAAAATAAGTGTAGATCTCGCCAGAAATAATGACATCACTACTCTGGATATTCCCATTTATATGATTCATGGCTGCATTGGTGTTATTCCAAGACGATTCTGCAATGTTTTTACCGCCGATATGCCACATGTAATGACCGATAAATAATGTCAGGACAATAGATATTCCAATAGACCACCATTTTTTATTAGAAAAAATAAGCCCGATGAATACCGCAATCAAGCCGTAAAATGCTGGCGCTGAATAAGTGAAGTATCGATCTAAGTAAACTGGTCGACCTTGGCTGAGCATGTAAACGATGATCATCGGCAGCAGTAGCCAAATTGTTAAAATCCAAATTGCTGCTTGGTATTTTGGGAGTTTTTTGGCTAGAATGAATGAAATTGCGACTATAATTGGCGGCAGTAGCAACCCAAAATAGCGGACAATTCTGTCGTCATAAGTTAAGAACATTGATAGTGTTGTTGGGATGGTAAATTTAGTGACTTCGGGGATCCAGAAGCCGCCGCTTACTCGGCTGGTTTGGGAGATCATAACTGGTAGCCAGGGAAGGAATAGCAAAAAGCATGTTCCTGCGGCAAGCCAAACGTTTTTGTCCTTAAATATATTTTTTATGGCAGTGCGATTTCCGCCAAGTTTTAGCCAAATATATGCGAAATGTGCGGGCAGTATTAACGCTAGAAAATACTGAGTATAAAGACCGAGTGCTACTAAAATTCCATATAGTGCCCACCAGAACTTCTTATTTTTACGCTCGACCGCCACGATGAATGTATAAGTCATTGCTACAGCCAAAAGTGCCGCCAGTGCGTACATTCGGGATTCGTCGCTATAGCGAATTAAGAATGGTCCTAGCGCTGCTAAAAAACTTCCGAATACGGCAATTCTTTTAGAGAAAAGTTTTTGGAGTAATAGAAACAATAGGGCAATCGTCAGAACTCCGCACGTAACACTAAATCCTCTGAGCGAAGCTACGGAATTGCCGAAAATCAATTGCCAAACGTGCATAATATCGTAATAAAGCGGCGGGTGAACATCTGTGGTTGTGATGGTAATAATTTCTCTGATTGGCTGCTGAATGATGGCTGCCGTATACCCTTCATCGTGCCAAATATCGGCTTTTGTTAAATAGGTAAGTCGAACGTTGATGGCTAAGATTAAGATTGGAATTAGCCAAATCCAACCGGGCATTTTATAAAGAAATGCATATAGCTTTTTAAGATATATACGGATTTTTTTCATGAATTATCTGGATAATTTTAACGCTATCTCTCTCGCTTTATTCGCTAAAGTATCGTCAATTTTTCCCAATCCCGAGTTTGAACTTACGCCGCGTCGCTCTAGTGCCTCGCCAATAAGAAAGTCTGCAATTTGCGGGTTTTTGGGTAGAATCGGACCATGGAGATAAGTGGCAATAATATTGTTGTACCGAACACCTTCGTTTGCGTCGGTCATGTTGTTACCGGCGCCTTTAATAACTTGCCCAAGAGGTTTGGCGGTCTTATCTAAGAAAGTTTGTCCGCTGTGATTTTCATAGCCAACGATATCGCCAAATTCCTGACTTTTGATGACAATATTACCAATCATCCGCTCATCGCCAGCAATTGTTTCAATTGGCAGAATATTAGCGCCAACAATTTCCTCGCCCTTGAGTGTTCGGAAAAATCGACCAAATAATTGGTACATTCCGCAAATCATCAACATCGGCACACCGTCTTTTGCTAGTTGTCGCAGTTCATCAGCTCTCGCCAGAAGATCATTTTGAATAATCGTCTGCCCAGAATCTTGTCCGCCGCCGCCAACAAAAATATCAATTTTAGAAAAATCCGTTGAATCGCCTGGATTGTGATCGATAATCTCAACTTCAAAGCCGCGTCGTTCTAGTCGTTTTTTCAGGACTAGAGTATTGCCCCAGTCGCCATAAAGATTCATATCTCGCGGATAGAGTTGCGCAATTGTTATTTTCATTATGATATTTCCTCCACGTCGGTTTTTTCGCCCAGCAAGCGACGAATTGTAGTCATGGCTGTGTAGCTACAAAAAATCTGTTTTGGCTCATCGGGATCAGTATTGATAAAATCTTCCAAGGCCTTCGAAATATTGGTGTCAATTTTCCCAATTGAAATGTCGTCATATTGAAGTCGCAAAGCCATATCGTAAGCGCGCACGCCGCTGATAATCGCTACGTTTTTTAATAGCGAAAAATCGACGTCCCAGAACCAACTTACATCTCGTCCGTCGGCGTAATTGTCATTAACGGCGATCATCGTGGTGCTATTGTTTTTGGCGAACGACAGAAGTGCCAACCGAAAGCCGCTCGGATTTTTCACCAAAATAAGCTCAATTGGCGTGCCGTTTAAGTAAATCGTTTCGCCACGACCAAACGCTGGCTTTATGCTTTCCAGCGCAGATAAAATCGTATCGGTAATTTCCGGTCCCGCGATTTGTCGAGCCAGGGCAACCGCCGCCGCCGCATTGAGAAGATTGTAAACTCCAGTGAGCTGCAGATCTACGTCAATTTCTTTATTGTCAATTTGAAAAGTTGCCTGTTGAGCGTTAATCTTTTTCAATAAAACATCAGCCGCCACGCTTTGATTTGCGACTGCGGTTCCGTATTTTAGAGTGTCGTCCGTTGGCATCAATTGAAGTAATTCGCTGGTTGTACCGAAGAAAACTTTTTTAGCCTGAATATGTTCGCTAATCTTAAAAATTCGTGGATCGTCGCGGTTGAGAACGACAGTGTCGCTGGTGGCTTCAGCTATTTTTTGAAGCAATGCGGCTGTATTGTCAATTTCTCCAAATCTGTCCAATTGATCGCGCATAACATTCAGAAGTAGGGAAAAGCGCGGACGAACAATTTGCACAAACTTAACCGCCCAAGCCTCGTCCAGCTCCAGAACCGCAATATCGGCGTCCAGTTTGCCGCGGATATTGACCTCATCAAGTAGCGCTGCTGCCACGCCTCGGGAAAAATTGCTACCAGTGCGATTGGTGAAAACTTTCAGCCCGACTGATTCCAACAATTCTACAACAATTTTTGTCGTCGTCGTTTTCCCATTCGTTCCGCTGATAATCACCACGCCTTGCGGTAAATCCGCCAACGTTCTCTGAATAAATTTTGGGTCAATTTTTTCAATCACCAAACCCGGCAAGGCTGAACCACCACCGCGTAATTTAGCGACTTTCTTGACGCTTTTGCCAATAATAGTACTAATCATCTGTCTTGCCATATTGTCTATTATACTCTGCCGGGTCGATGTGCTACAATATCAATATGTTTTTGGTGGGTATCTTTCAGTGGTGGTATGGCAATGGCTTGTTGCAATATGTCCGACAAAGTTTTCTGGGTGTTTTACGAACCGCGGATTTTTTCTCAGTCGGACTACTTTTGAAAACCTTATTTAATCCGTTTCGCCAGATTTCAGCCGCTCCGGTTGGCGGCGACTTATCCGTGCAGCTATCTGCGTTTTTTGACAAGATGTTCTCGCGAGTAATTGGCGCGGTGGTGCGCTCTATGGTGATAATTATTGGAATATTGATGATATTGCTACGATTTTTGTGGATGATTGTAGGAATTATTATGTGGCTGGCGCTGCCGCTGATGCCGTTTATCGGAATTATTTTATGGCAATTGGGAGTTTCTGTATGGAAATAGAGCCGAGATTTAATTACGACAGTTTGCGAGCTCAGAAGGCACGATTCTCCGTAAGGTTCGGCAATGCTTGGCATATTGTGGCGATAGCTGTCGGCATTATGATGGTGCTGCTTGGCCTGTGGTCGTTAATTGAACATGGGGCAATTGGCTGGCTATTATTTGGTCTGAGCGGTCCAATGATTATGGTGTCAATTTGGTGGGAAAAAGATCTTAAGACGGCGGAGATTAGTAAAAATCCTAAGGCAATTGACGATGTGATGGCGGCGGACGTTTTGGGTAAATTGCCGCGCAGACCGACGCCGATTGATATTGCTGAGGCGATTACAGGCACGCGAGCTGGGCAATTTTTGGCAGTGCGGCTGGGTTTGACGCCGAATTTCTTGCGCAATATTTCCGTCGACGATCCGGATCGAACGGAGCAGATTTGGAAAGCGGCGATTGAAATTTGGCAGAGTACGGAAAGTCCGAAGATTACTAGCGCGGTTTTGGCGGCGGCGATAGTAAAGCAATTGCCACAGCACGATTCTTTGCTGGCGAATATGAAGATTGATTTTCATGATATCGAGGAGGCTATTCGATGGTACGAGCGAATAAAGGCGCTGATTGATCAATATAAAGAGAAGCCGCTAAATACGGGCGGAATTGCTAGGGATTGGTCTTTTGGTTATACGCCACTGCTGAGTCGATTTGCTCAGAATATTAGCGTCAGTGTATCTGGCGGCGCGTTTACAACTAAGTTGGCTACGCACGAGGAGGCGCTGGGGCAGATGCTTAAAACGTTTAGTTCTGGCGGTCGGCAGAATATTACGTTGGTTGGTGCTGACGGCGCGGGAAAAAGTACTGTCGTGTCGGCGTTTGCGGAAATGTTGATTGATGGGCATCGAGGTGTTCCTGGTTCGCTGATGTATCAACAAGTTTTTATGCTTGACGCGTCGTCGTTGATTAGTGTAGCGTCGGGTCGCGGGGAATTGGAAAATCTAGTAACGATGATTTTGAACGAAGCTTTTCTGTCGAAAAACGTGATTTTATGTCTGGACAATGCGCAATTATTCTTCGAAGAAGGCGTTGGTTCGGTTGACCTTAGTAATGTGCTATTGCCAATTCTGGAGGCGGGCAGGCTTAGGACAATTTTAACGATGGACGATCAGCGATTTTTGCAAATTTCCCAGACTAAGCCGCAGCTCGCTCACGCTTTGAATACAATTGCAATTCAGCCATCAAATGAACCCGAAACTATGAAAATTATGCGCGATCAATTGGTTTTATTTGAGGCGCAACACAAAGTGACATATATGTACCAGGCGCTGGCGGAGGCGTATCGTGTTGGCGATCGCTACGTTCAAGATTTGGTGATGCCAGGTAAGGCGTTGAAAATTTTGGAAGCAGCGGCAAGTTATGCGAGTGGCGGGCTGGTGACCGCGCAATCTGTGGATGACGCGATCGAAAAGACTCTTGGTATAAAAATTTCGGTAGCATCTTTGAGTGATGAAAAGGAAAAATTGTTAAACTTGGAGTCGTTAATTCATCAGCGAATGATCAATCAAACGCGAGCCGTGACAGTTGTTTCTGACGCTATTCGCCGCGCGCGCACAGGTGTTAGAAATCAGAATCGACCGATTGGCGCATTCCTATTTCTTGGTCCGACTGGTGTTGGTAAAACGGAGCTTTCTAAAGCTTTGGCGGATGTTTATTTTGGCGGTGAAGGCAATATGATTCGCTTGGATTTGAACGAATTTGTCAGGCCGGATGACGTGGCTAGATTAATTGCGGATGGCGCGCGAGATCCAGGGAGTTTGACGGCTCAAGTTCAGAAGCGCCCGTTCTCTGTCGTGCTTTTGGACGAAATTGAAAAGGCTCATCCTCAGGTCCTGACGACGCTTTTGCAGCTTTTGGATGAAGGAATACTTCGCGATGAAAATAACCGAGAGATTAGTTTTCGCGATACGATTGTAATTGCGACGTCAAATGCTGGCGCGGATAGAATTCGTGAATATATTGAGCGGGGCTATCAATTGGAGCAATTCGAGCAGGCATTTATTAACGAGTTGATTAATGCCAATTTATTCCGCCCAGAGTTTTTGAACCGTTTTGATGAAATCGTTTTGTTCCGTCCGCTAGGAAAAGAGGAGTTACTGCAGGTTGTTGATTTGATTTTGGCGGGAGTTAATAAGACCTTGGCGCCGCAAAAAATTCAAGTTGCGGTCGAGGAAGAAGGTAAGAAATTGCTGGTCGAGGCTGGCTATGATCCAAGATTAGGAGCTCGTCCGATGCGTCGCGTCGTCCAGCGTGCTGTCGAGAATACTGTCGCCAAGCAAATGCTAGCTGGCACAATTGCGCCTGGATCAACTACAATTATTACCACCGAACAAATCCGCCAGATCTTAAGCAGCCAAGCTCCTCAAGTGTCAGTGATTACCCCAAACAGTTAGTTGAGTTTCTTGACGATAGATTTAGCCAACTCCCTATTAAATGGCGCCACTGCCGCCACAGCTACCGCGCCAACACCTCTCGTAAGCGCGCGAGCCTTAGCTTTGAAGCGTTCTTCGACTGCCATATTTGGATTTGAAGTGTCAATCTTTGGTGATTCAGACAAAAATGCCAACCGCACAGCTCTTGCGCCCAGTGCCAGACTCCTCTTTGTATCGCCAGCCAGCGCTTCAGCGAAGCCTGTACGAGCAGTAAAGTTAATGTCGTATTGGTCAATCTTGCGGTCCTTGTCGGTAGCATGCTTGCGAGACTCTTCAATATAGCGCAGGCCTTTGCTTAGATTTTCTGCTGCCCGTTGAGAGTTTTCCTGATTATCATAAGAAGGGTCTGTTACGATACGCTGCAGCTGCAGGGTTCCGAGAGTTGCGACGCTCGCGCCCAGTTCACGTAGTGTACTGCGATTCTCTTCTTCTTCGACCAAAGCTTTGTGTTGCTCCACTGCTTCAGTAGCCCATTTTTCGGATTCATCGTAGTCGCCTTGATGGCGGTAGGCGGCACTTAAATCACGAGCAGCACGGGCTTGTTCGGATAAGTTTGGCGCCAAATTATAAGCCAGGGAGGCTAATATGGCCGCCTGCTCGAAATCTTTCTCGCGTATTGCTTTTAGAACGGCTTCCATTACGCTAGGGAAGTCATTTATAGGCCTTTGTTCGTTAGTCTCCATCATGATCCTATTTATACCACTATTTAATATAAAAAGCAAGCAAATAGTAGTTATAATTAAAACCCGTCACAATAACGGGTTAATCTGGTACTCCGCACAGGAATCGAACCTGCAACCTTTGGTACCGGAAACCAACGCTCTATCCAGTTGAGCTAACGGGGCGTGTGTTTTGTTAATGCAATAAAATGGTACACCCGGCAAGATTCGAACTTGCGACCCCTTGGTTCGAAGCCAAGTACTCTAATCCGCTGAGCTACGGGTGCGTATGAAGTTATTATATCATAGATGACGGCCGAGTAAAATGATATACTATATGCATGGACGTTATGACTAATATATCACTGAAACAATACACAACTATGAAATTGGGAGGTGAGGCTCGCTATATGGCGACAGCGGATTCTGCTAGTGATGTTGTGTCGCTATATCGTAATGCCCGAAAGGAAAATTTGCCGATTTTTGTGTTGGGTGGTGGCAGTAATGTGATTACGCATGATGAGGTTTTTGAGGGAATCGTACTGTTGAATAAGATCAAAGGTTTTGAGGTTATCTCTGAGACTGACGAAACAACTGATGTAAAAATTGGTGCGGGCGAGGTCTGGGATGAGGTTGTTGAGAAGGCTATTGGGCTTGGGCTTCAGGGAATTGAGGCTATGTCGGGAATTCCTGGAACGGCTGGAGCTGCGCCGGTCCAGAACGTTGGGGCGTACGGTCAAGAAATTGCTGATACGTTGATTAGTCTGGAAGCTTACGATTCAAAAACCGACACAATTGTAACTATTTCCGCTGACGAATGTGATTTTTCTTATCGAAACAGCATTTTTCGCGACAAGGAAAAAGGGCGATATTGCATTCTGAATATTACCTTGCGACTAAATAAAGCAGAGCCGAAACCGCCGTATTACGCTTCTTTACAGAGATATATTGACGAGAATGACATTCGTGAGGTCAATTTGTCAGTGATTCGCGTGGCAGTTCTTAATATTCGTTCGGAAAAATTGCCAGACCCAGCGGAATTGCCAAGTGCGGGTTCTTTTTTCAAAAATGCGCTGGTTGAAAAATGGAAATTGGAAGAATTGCAAAGAGAATATAGCGACATTCCAAATTATGCAATGTCTGACGGAAGATATAAAATCCCGACAGGTTGGCTAATAGATAAGGCTGGCTTGAGGGGCTATCGTAGTCACGGCATGCGAGTTTACGAAAAGAACGCGTTGGTTCTTGTGAACGATTCGGCAACGGGATATGATGATTTGGCGGCGATTCGTGAGGAAATTGTGCAAATTGTCTTTGACAAATTCGGTATAAAAATTGAGCAAGAGCCGCTAGAACTTTCCCGACAATAAGCATATGCTTTTTTGTAGATTTGCGCTACAATATTGATATGAATCGTGGGATGGGTGGCTATACGCTAATGGAGATGATGATAGTTGTTGTAGTTGTGTCTATTTTGGCTGGAATTACTTTGGTTGGTGGTGATAGGTTCTTAAATCGAACTAGAGATGAGCGTCAGCGCGCCAATGTTGCTACGTTATCTTTGAAGTTGGAACGATATTATAAGTACAATAGCGTCAGTCGTATTGGTCATGAATATCCATCGTGCAGAGACTTGATTAAAAATTTTACGTCTATTGTGGGTGATGATTCGTTGAAAAAAGAAATGGTTAAGTGTAATCGGAGCGACTGGGCTGGCGGGAAGCATGGTGAGTTATTATATGAAGCGTCTAATATAGATGATGGAGATTGTACGAAGCCAGCTTCTGGCCCTATAGCTGATGCAGTGGCGGCAACTTGCACTAAATACAGCATTATTTATAGAGAGCGTTTGACGGGAATAGAAAAAAAGGTGGATAGTATATGGCGCGATTAATGAAAAATAGTGACGGCTTTACTATAGTTGAAGTAGCGGTTACTTTGGTTATTATTGGCATTTTTTCGATAGTTATTTTAATGATGCAAGCCCAGGTTAGCAATATATCTGTCTTAGAAGTGCAGCATACGAAGGCCAGCTATTTGGCATACAGCAATATGCGTAAGTATGCAAACGACTCTCCTCCTACGTGGTTTAAGTGTGTAGAACCTCCTCCGAGTACTAGAACTCCGGGCTCCAGATATTCGGTTATGGAGAGTATAGGTAGAGTTGATGGATTGCCAGGAATGGTTAAGCAGGAAGTGTATGTATCAGCTCCATACGGATGCGAGAGTGGCACGGCAAGTTTTGGTATGCCAATTAAAGTAGAGTCTATTGTAGAGTATGGATTGCCAAGCTCTGGTGCCGGCAGTGGAAGAAAGGTTACACATGCGACATACGCAGCGTTTTAGAGAAAGTGGGTTTACTATAACCGAGTTGGCGATGGTCATGGTGATTATTGCTATGATTGTCGGCGTATTTAGCCAGATGTTAATTTCGGCAAACCAAAGCGCATCCATAAGTAAAGCAAGAGTTGATATTAATCGTAGCCTTCACAATTCTATGGATGCAATTGAAACTGACGTGAGGCAAACTTCGCGTTTTAAGGTGAGCGGTTACGACGGATATGATACGTTTGCTAAAGACAGGAGTTTCTCTGGCGCGAGCCAAGTATGGACGTATAATAGGAATACTTTGATATTGTTACAATACGCTACTACTATGGGTCGTGGTTCCGATACTCGAGAAATTGTCTATTTAAGAACTCCCAGGTTTGACTGTGCGGCGAATAAAACTCAGCAACCAAAGTATAAGAAGATAGTAATTTATTTCGTAAAAGACGGTCAATTGCATCGTCGTACCGTGTATAATGATTTGATCGACACTTACGGTAATCCGTATACAGGAGCTCCTGCTAATTATTTCTGTATGAATAGTACGGATGCCAACAAGTTTAAGAGCCGTGCTATGAAAGTTCATCAAGATTCAATTTTAGCGACGGGCGTTTCGGAATTTAAGGTGGACTATTACGAGGGAGATGTTTTGGTCGCCGATCAATATAGTGCGCCTGCGACGTCATTAAGGGTTTTAGATGCAGCAAATGGTATAAAAGTGACCTTAAAAATTCAATCTCCGAGTGGGCAAGTTTCTGATTCGCAAACATTAATGATACGAAAGATAAATAACCTATGATTCGACAAAAAAACGGCTATTCTCTAGTTCTAATTGTCTTGATGAGCACTTTTATTATGGCTGTCCTGGCGGGCTCTATGAGAATTGTTACTCAATCGTATATTTATTCTCAAGAAGAATATTATTATAAGTTAGCCCAAGAAGCGGGTGAGGCGGGTACGGCGTATGCTAACGCTTGTTTGAATTCAAATAACACTGAACAATCATGGGGATCAGTCCCTGGTGGAACTGGTCCATTGCGCCCGTACACTAACTGTAAAGGTGCTGCAGCTTTTTATGGTAATAAATATGTTTTTGAAAATAGTAAGTTGCGAACTACGTTTGAAGTTGGCAATTTGGAAGCGTCAACTAAAGGTGCGTCGTCTGGTGTGGCTTTGTCGGCTGCCACTGCTCAGATTTCATCGACTGGTCGAGTTGAACTCATGAGTGGTGGAAGCATTGTAAAAACTTATACTGCTATTGTTAAGAAGGCTGTTACTTGGCCGGCAGATCTTAAGGCTGCGCGTGTTGTTAGTGGCACATACCGCACTTGTGCTCTTATGTCTAATAATGTTTGGTGTTGGGGGAATTCGAATGAAATGGGAACGTTGGGAGATGGTTTGCAGAAAAATGAGGCTAATGTTCCAGTGAAGGTGCGGCAAGTAGGTGATATGAAAGATGGGAAAATTATTGATATATTTACAGCACAATTCCATAGCTGTGTCTTAACTGAGCTCAGCGGTGTAAGGAGAGTGTATTGCTGGGGAAGTAATGACAAGGGACAGCTGGGCAATGGACAGTCTGGAAATGGTAAGTATTCTGCTGTTCCAGTTAAAGTCGGCGGGGATATTGTCGGTAAAAATGTCACAGCGATTGGCGGTACCGGAGACGTGTCCTGTGCAATTGCTGACGGTAAAATTTATTGTTGGGGAAGTAATGAAGAGGGAGAATTAGGCTATAAAGCACCTCGTCATCCGACTTTATCTTCATATCCAGTACCCGTTGCTACCGGAGGTACTACCGGAAGTGATGCGTATTGGAGATTACAGCCTGGATATAAAGCAGTTAAATTATCAACCAGCGGTAGTCGGTCGCAAACTATGTGTGCCATTATGGATACGGGGATTGCGTATTGTTGGGGACAGGCTAGGTTTGGGCAGACTGGAAGTACGGATTTTGATTCTCATTATAACTACGGTCAACCTGTTCGCGTCACTGGAATATCCAATGTTACTGATATATCTCAAGATGGATATCCGTATGGGGCTGCACACCTTGCATCTCATTATTCCCGAGCTCCTCACGTATGTGCAATTGCTTCAGGTAGGGTTTATTGTTGGGGTGGCGCTGAAGATGGACAGTCCGGAGATAGTGCTTACGACGACCCCACCTATAAAACATATACAGCTCCTAAAGAAGTTAAGGGTTTGCCAGGAGTGCCGAAGCGTATTGCTGTAGGTATTGGTCATTCGTGTGCCTTAATGGAGCTTTCTGACGATGAGCATAAAGTGTATTGTTGGGGGGCTAATGAGGCTGGTCAGTTGGGTGAGAGTGATGAGAAGAACAAGAGTGATCTGCCATATTCGAGAACTCCTCGACCGGTGCGTGTTGGCGCAAATGGTCTTCCTCCGTCAGAAGACGTAGTCACTTTGGCGGCCGGAGCGAACCGTGGTTGTGCAATTATGACAAATAAGCGTGCATATTGTTGGGGATTAAATACAGATGGTCAGATCGGTGATGGCACTAGAGCGAATAGGTTCAGCCCAACAGAGTCATTATTCCTTCGTCCAGTGCAGAATAGATATATATATTAAAAAATGCTTGCGCTTTTAAAAACGTTGTAGTATTATCAAGTTACAAATCAAACTAACAATTTAGGGGGCACATTATCGTGACTACAAAGAATATCAAAAATCAAGGTTTTACACTAGTTGAGCTTTTGATCGTTATCGTGATCATCGCAATTTTGACAGTTGTTTCTTTGGTTGCATACAATGGTTTGCAAAACCAGGCAAAGACATCTGCTGCTAAATCTGCTGCTGACGCTGTTGCTAAGAAAGCTGAGCTATACAACACAGCTAAGAGTAGCTATCCAACTGGTTTGGGAGACTTAACAAACACTGCTAATTCTGGCGAACCATACTATTTGGACGCAAAAACAGTTAATGCTGGTACTTTTGCTGCTACTTCTCCTGCTGCTCCTGCAGAGGCTAACACTATTGAGTATGCTCCATGTACAGGTAATAAGGGTGCGCACGTTAAGTACTACAACTTCTCAAAGAGTATAGTAGAAGAGCGAACAATTGGTACTGGCTGTTAATTAGCTAAGTGCATAAATAAAACTCCGGCATAACGCCGGAGTTTTTTGTGTGACGACTTTAATCTTAAATATCGCGTAGAGTATGGCAGAATTCCACAACTTCTTTGCGTAGTTCAGCCAACTCATCGTCATTATCGCGATTGTCTATTGACCGCCTCATCCATTCCGCGATTTTTTCCATGTCGTCTTCTTTGGCGCCTCGTGTTGTGACAGCTGGCGTGCCTAAGCGAATACCACTTGGTCTAAATCTTGGCAGAGGGTCGTCTGGAATCGCATTAGCATTCAATGTCAGACCAATTTTATCCATGGCGATTTCCGCTTCCTTGCCGTCAATACCGAAGCTGTTGTGAATATCTGCCAGAATTAAATGGTTGCTAGTGCCGCCAGTTACCAGCTTAAAGCCGCGCTTTTGCAATTCTTCTGCCAATCTTTTCGCATTTTTGACAATTTGCTCGGCGTAATCTTTGAATTCTGGCTGTAAAGCTTCACCGAACGCTACGGCTTTTGCAGCGATGGTGTGCATGTGCGGTCCGCCTTGCGTGCCAGGGAATACCGCTCGATCAATCAACGTAGGTAAATTCTCGAGAGTTTTCTCTGGTTTTTTCAATGGATTGCCAACTATTCCTCGACTAAGAATCAGCCCGCCTCGTGGTCCACGCAGAGTTTTATGAGTTGTTGTGGTAATTACATGAAAGCCATAGTCGAACGGGTTTTTGGCAACGCCACTAACAATTAGCCCCGCAATATGACTCATATCTGCCATTAGCATGGCGCCGACCTCATTGCCAATTTCGGCAAATTTTTCGTAATCTAGCTCTCGTGGATATGCCGAAAATCCCGCCAAAATGATCTTTGGTTTGTGTTTAAGTGCCAATTGACGGATTTCTTCATAGTCAATTTCGCCAGTGTCGATATTTTTTATACCATAGCGAATGAAGTTGTATTCTCTGGCGCTACGAGTAACTGGAGCGCCGTGCGTAAGATGACCGCCGTGAGCCAAATCCATAGCCAGAATAGTGTCGCCAGGCTCGCACCAAGCGTAGTACACCGCCTCATTAGCCTGCGCGCCAGAATGTGGCTGGACGTTGGCGTGGTCGGCTTTGAAAAGTTTTTTAGCGCGATCAATTGCCAGCTGCTCGACTTGATCAGTGTTTTCTTGTCCGCCGTAATAACGTCGACCAGGGTAGCCTTCTGAATATTTATTAGTGAAAACACTACCGAGCGCCTGAAGCACGTCTGACGAAACGTAATTCTCGCTAGGAATCAGTTCCAGGCCGTCCGTTTGGCGCTTTTTTTCTGCTTTTATAAGTTCTTCAATTTGCTTGTCTTTCATGACTAAACCTCCATTAATACTTATTATATCATTGCTTATATATATCATCAGTGATATAATTTACGTATGATAAAAGATAAGTATCTTCAAAAAATCGGCAATTTAATCGCTGAGAATCGCCAAAAACAAGGTTTGACTCAGACGCAATTAGCTGAGGCGATTGGTACGTCGCAAAGTGCTATTAATCGCATTGAAAACGGAGGTCAGAACATTAGCATTGAGATGATCGCTCGAATTAGTGAAGTGCTTAATAACAATATTGTGACTGTAAATCATTCCGGAAAAATGAATTTTAAGGTAACTGGCGGCAAAAAATTGTCTGGTGAGATACAAGTTAAGACTAGTAAAAACGCCGCAGTGGGTCTTCTCTGTGCGAGTTTGTTGAATAAGGGAAAAACGACGCTTAGGAAAGTGGCGCGAATTGAGGAGGTCAACCGAATTATCGAGGTTCTGAATTCGATTGGTGTTAAAACTCGCTGGTTGGACGGTAGTGACCTTGAGATTGTGCCGCCGGCGCGCTTGAAGCTTGAAGATATGGATATTGCTGCGGCGAAGAGAACTAGGACGGTAATTATGTTCCTTGGTCCGCTACTGCATCAATATGACGATTTCAAATTGCCATTTGCTGGTGGTTGTAATTTAGGGAAGCGCACGGTAGAGCCGCATCTTAGTGGTTTGAGGCATTTTGGAATGAACGTTACGGCGGAAACTGATTATTATCACGCGAAAACGGATATCAATTCTGGTGATCGAACGATTTTATTGACGGAGCGCGGCGATACAGTGACGGAAAATATCATTATGGCTGCGGCGTTGTCACCTAACACCACTATCATTCGTAACGCCAGCCCAAATTACATGGTCCAAGATGTTTGTTTCTTTTTGAAGAAATTGGGTGTGAAAATTGAGGGAATTGGTACGACAACCCTGAAAATTACAGGCCGTAAGCGTATTAGCAAAAACTTGGATTATTATCCGAGCGAAGACCCAATTGAAGCGATGAGCTTTATTGCGGCGGCTGCGGTGACGGATTCGGAAATTACTGTTCGTCGTGCGCCGATTGAATTTTTGGAGATTGAATTAGCGACATTGGCGGAAATGGGTCTTAAGTTTGAACTCAGCAAGGAATATTTTGCTAATAATGGACAAACTCGTTTGGTTGATATTAAATTGCGGCGCTCCAAACTTCAGGCAGCCAAGGATAAACTACACGCCTTGCCGTTCCCTGGAATTAATATGGACAACTTGCCGTTCTTGGGACTTATCGCGACGGTGGCTGAGGGGCGCACGTTGGTTCACGACTGGAGTTACGAAAACCGAGCAATTTACTTTACAGAACTAAGCAAGCTGAATGCGCAAATTGAGCTGGTTGACCCACACCGTGTTTATATCACTGGCCCAACAAGATGGAAGCCGGCCGACGTTGTTGCTCCGCCAGCGCTTCGTCCGTCCGTTGTGATACTTTTGGCAATGCTTGCTGCTCCAGGCGTATCAATTCTTCGCGACGTATATTCGATTAATCGCGGATACGAGGAATTGGCGGCGCGCTTAAATTCGCTAGGTGCTGATATTGAAGTGATTATTGAATAGGAATTCGCTTGATCTGTGGTTCTTTTTTAGGCTGGATTTGCGGTTTTGGAAAAATAAATTTGAGATAATCTTTCATCATTCGGGCGCCAGAAATAATTGGCAAGTAGTTGCTTAGTTGGTGGCGGATATGTTTTTCTAACAATTGGTCATTTTTCAAAATAGCGGCAGCTTTATGCATGTTGACGTACAGGGATGAAACTTCGGCTTCGTAGTTTCTGCCGGTAACCTCGAGGCAAGCGATTGGCTGGACATCGGCAACGCCGCCGTCGCCAGTGGAGATGAGGAGTTTCAAATTGGCGATGTCTTTCTCCCATGAAGTGCCGCATGCTTCTAATCCGACAATAGGAATATTTATCGCGGCGTCTGAACCGATTGCTAACGCTCGTCCCAACTCTTCATCGTAATCTTGTATGTAATGAACACGTTCCTTGAGGACTGGATCGTTGTCAATCAATTTTAATACCTCGAGCAATTTCTGATACATCGTCACGTCGCCTTGGTGAACTTTTCCTGTCAGAATATAATGCGCGTTGTGGCTAATGAGGATTTGGCGCAATGAATCTGGGTTTTCAAACGGCATATAAGGTCGTTTGTAATTGGCGAATCTTCGCTTGAAATCGAATAATATTGCATTTTCTGGGATTTGTATGGATTTTCCGTACTGGTCTTGGCGATTCAATAGGACTCGATTCAATTCCTTTCGACCGAGTTTTTTCAAATACCTCAAATCCGTGCTACTCAACGAGTCTAATTTTTCAGAAAAATCATTTGTGGGCAATCCAAATTTATCTATAACACCGTGATTGCGATATGTTTGCAACGTTTCAGGTAGCACCCATGTTTCAAAATCTATTCCATTAGTAATGGCTTGAAACTTAACTTTGTCGTTGTTACGGTCGCGGAAATTTGCTACACGGGCGTGTAGTTTACTTACGCCATTCTTCGCTTCGGTAAGCTCAATTGCCAAAAGATTCGGTCTCAGCCTGTCATTGCGGAATTGCTCCATAAGCCAGCAGCGCACGGCATTGCTCTTTATATTTGGCAGAACTAATTTTTCAAATTGCGAACGATGAAACTCTGGTTCGGCTGCTTGAAGAAGCGTGTGGTTTGTGTAAAGTGTGTGCTTGCGAACGTAAACGATGGCTTCGTATAAATTCATTCCGTTAGCGCACAGTTCGTCTAGTCGTGCCAATGCAGCAAAAATCGTTGCAGTTTCATTAAGTTGAATAACAGCCGGCTTAATACCGAGGAGTTTTAATGCTTTATAGCCACCAAATCCCAGCGCTACTTCTTGGTATAGTCTATGATCGCCAGATCCGTCGCCTTCGTACAATTGTCCAAAGTTCGGTTCTGAAATTGTAACAAATTGCGTTGAACCGAGCGTCTTCTTGAAAATGCTTAAGCTTGCGTCTGGAAAACCGGCTGAACTTACAAAAACTTCGTCAATATATTCAAATCCATAATCTTGAGGTGAAACAGATTCCGAAAACTCTTCTTGCGCGAGGTCGGTGATTTTCTGGTGTGATTCGCTACGATAAAATGGCGTTACTACTACGAATGGAACCTCTAATTTTTCAGCTACACGTCGCGTGTCCGCCGCAAGAACTCCGAGTCCGCCGCCACCTTTAATACCATTGGACTTATCATAAATCTCCATCGTCCAATAGACATATGGTCGGTTTTCAGACAATTGGTGTGTTAAGCTGCTTCGTTCAATTACGTCATAAAATTCGGACGCATCTTCAATGTCATGCGGTTGGTATTTTGGCTTTTCTGTATAAATATATGGATCCATCGATGCCCTTTATGGATTGAAATTGTCTAACTTGGTGCGGGTGGGGAGAATCGAACTCCCATCTCAAGTTTGGAAAACTTGCATACTAACCGCTGTACTACACCCGCAAGCTTTTACTATTGTAGCAGAAAGATGTTATAATGTGAATACGCCCTGATAGCTCAGTTGGATAGAGCAGAGGACTTCTAAGCCTAAGGTCGTAGGTTCGAATCCTACTCGGGGCGCCATTTCATATAACTAATGGGGGATATATGGACGCGAATCAGAAGCCGCAAATGACGCGGGAAATGATGGAAAGATTGTACGGTAACATGAATACTCAGGGCAGTAATCGTGGTCCGTATGGTGTAACAGAGGGGTTATCTGCGGTGCCTAATCGTAGATCAAACCTGGATCGTAGATACATTAAGGGCTATAGATCTTCGATGGTGGCGAATAATTCTGATAATAGAGGGTGTACGCCTAGTTTAGGAGTGAGTGGATCGGTTCAATCTGATAATTCTAGTAGTGTAGCTGACGCGGGATTGCCTGGTGGCAATCGACGGGTCAATAGTATACAAAATAACAATGTTCCGTCAGGTGTGAATAACTCTCGCCAATCGTTTAACGCTAATCGAACTACTTTTCGTGAACCACCTTCTCGCGGGTATAATCCGTTTGGATAAATAAAAAATCCTCACTTCAATGTGAGGTTATTTTTTGGAGGGCCAGGAGGGGCTCGAACCCTCGACACCCTGCTTAAGAGGCAGGTGCTCTAACCAGCTGAGCTACTGGCCCACGATTTCATTATACAACAATTAATAAAAATGTCTACCGTTTTATTGAAAATAATTTATCGGTGTGAATAAATTGTCGTAAAACTTGGGGCGAATGATGGGGTTCGAACCCACGGCCTCCGGAGCCACAATCCAGCGCTCTAACCAAACTGAGCTACATCCGCCATGATCCAAGCTTTTCAAATTATAGCACATACTATATCTGTACTCAAGATGGTAAAATTGCTATACTTAATGACAATGAGAGAACTAAATGGCTCAGAATTAGCTGGATTTATCAAGGAGCGCCAGGCGAAACAGGTGCGAGCTTTAAGGCAGGCTTGGCATATTAATCCTCGTTTGGCAATTGTTACTGATGTCGAAAATCCAGTCATTGAAACGTATATGCGTTTGAAGCAGAGGTATGGCGCTGATATTTTGGTTGACGTGGAGATTCATCGAGTCCCTGCGGGCGGTGCTTTGGAGGTGATTCAAGAATTGAACAATCGAGACGACGTTCAAGGAATAATTCTGCAATTGCCGATTAGCAATCCTGACCAGACCGAGGAATTACTCGAGAGTATTCGAGAAGATAAAGACGTTGACGGTCTGCGCAAAAGGGCGATTTTTCAGGCAGCCACGCCAACGGCTATTAGCTGGCTGTTGGCTGGATATGGCGTTGATTTGAAGGGGAAGAAAGTTGCAATTGTTGGACGAGGTCGTTTGGTTGGCGCCCCTCTTGAGAAGATGTGGCTAAAGTCTGACGTCGATGTGACAGTTTTTGAAAAAGGTGACGATTTATCTCAATTGATAAATTACGATATTATCGTGTCGGCAACTGGAGTTCCGGGGCTGGTTAAAAGCCAAATGGTCAAGGCTAAGGCGGTCGTTGTTGACGCGGGAACTGCTTCGGAAAATGGAAAAATTGTTGGCGACGTATCTGAAGAAGTGCGTCAGCGTAATGATGTAATTATTACACCAAAAAAAGGCGGAGTTGGTCCGTTAACGGTTTCTGCGCTGTTTGATAATGTAATTACGGCTTGCCTAAAAATTGCGAATCAATCAAAAAATTAAGCGGCTTTTATGGCGGATTTGACCTGTTCGACAACTTGGCGCGGTGTGAGATTTGCTTTTACGATGTAGCTATGAATTCCTAATTTCTTCAAATCGTGCGGAGCTTCTTCTTCGCCGAGGTTGGTAAGGACAATAACGGGAATAGTTTTTCCCCAATCTTTAGACCTAATTCGCTTCAAAGCCTCCGCGCCGTCCATTTCCGGCATTTGTAAATCTAGCAAAATAATATCTGGCTGAAACTTTTCGACTACTTCTATGCCAATTTGTCCGTTGGCAGCCAAGCGAACGTCAAACCCGTCTGATTCGAACTTCATTCGGTACATCTGGCTGATGGTTGGGTCGTCTTCAATGATAGCGATTTTTATCATGCTCTAAGTATATCATATAAACTATGTTATAATTTTTGGCATGGAAAACTTTAGTAACGAACGGTGTATTGCAGAAGCGGGTGATTTTCTTAATGGAGTTGATCATGAAGCTAATGAAAAATTAAATAAGGAAATTGCGGATCTTAGGAGCGAGGGATGTAAGGTTAAGGTTGGGGAAAAGACCGATCCTGCATATAATAATCCAGATAAAATTCGGAGCGTATACAATTATTTGAAGCAGGGCGATGTAAAGTTAAAAGAGATTCGTAAACACTTTATTCATAAAAATCCAGCCACCGCGGCAATTGCGAATGTTTTAGATAAAATTCCTTTTGTGAAAATGGGCAAGTGGGGCGAAAAAATAGATTCATATCTGGAGGTTTTTCGCGACAAGTTATTGTATGGTAAAGATCAGACCGATTCGCAGCCGTGGCATAATCAGCGAGGTTCCGCACTGACATTTTTGACAATTTCTGAAGCTGAGGATTTAAGTGTTTTTGATGAAAATGGCGAAATATTGTCAAAAGGTGAATATTCGAGCATGGGTGGTCCGCTGGGTAAGTCGGTATTTGATGAGAAGATCAATGGCTTGCCGCTGACGGAAGTTATGGTTCAAGAAAAGATCAACAACGGCGTAGATAAAGCGACGGCTATTGAAGAAGTAGAGAAGAGGATTAGTGACGTCCGAGAGTTTATCCAGGCGCCGGTGACGGAGAAGTTTTCTAACGTCATTCGGCATTGTGCGGATTCGCTTGGTATTCGTGAGCGAGTGGAAACAGTAAATGGTCTATCAATTGATCATTTGAAGAAAGTGGCAGAAAAAGAGAATCGTTCAATTGACGATATGTTGGTGATGAGTTTTGGTTGCGGAACGGGATTGGCGACTTTGAAGATGTTGAAAAAACTTAAGGACGAAACGGGTGAGGCGCCGACGGTCATCCTGCTAGACCAAGATCCGTTGTCTCTAGCAGCGGCGCAGAGCTTGGCGAAGAAATGGAATTTGGAAGATAAGCTTGAAGTTCATTGCGAGCGATTATTCAGTAAGCTTGGCAAACCTTTGAGCTTGGAGGGAGTTTTGGGCAATCGTAAACTGGATATTGCGGAAGATTCTGGCTTGCGAGAATATCTGCCAGACGGCGTTTATAAACAATTGACACGAGAATCATTGAAGTTTCTACGAACCGGTGGACTAATGATCACTGGCAATATGAATGTAAATCGCCCACAAAAAGAATTTTTGCATGGACTAATGGGGTGGGTTCCAAAAGTTAGGATGCGTTCAATTAAAGAAGGCTTTAAATTACTCCAAAAATCTGGCATACCAAAAGAATCTATTGAAGCTACAGTTACCGCAAGCGGCGTTTACACAGTTTTTGCGATTAAAACGTAGAATAAAATGCTATAATAAGCATTAGTATGATGATACGAGCGTTAGTGCTAGGATTGGTTGCGTTGATGGCGCTAATTTTAGGCGTTCTTGTGCTTAAAAAGTCGAAGCGTCGTCATGATGCGAAGCATTGGTTTTTTCTGGTTTGTTTATGTTTGGCTGTGTGGTCGGCTGGACTTGAGGTGTTTTCTCTGGCGGACAATGAAGTAGCATTGGACACTGCATCCAGATGGTTTTATGTCGCTTCAGCTATTTTTTGTCCTGCGTTGGCTATTTTCACTACAAAGTCGTTTCTTCCATCGACAAAATCAACGAAGAGTTTTATATGCGCATCTAGTATATTGATAACGATTTTTTCGCTATATATTATTTTGGTGCCTGAATTTATTATTAATACATCAGAAATCGTCACGCCAGTAGATTTTTCTCGAATTCCGATTCATGCAGTCAACTATGTTATTTTTGCAACTTTTTTCTCAGTATTCTTCTTAATTTCTATGTGTTTTGGTCATATAGCGTGGCGCAAATCAGATCCTGTTCGACGCAAGCAAGTCGCGATTTACATGATTGGTTTGTTGATATGTAGCATTCCTGGTTTTGTAGTGGATCTGTTTCTTCCGGCACTTGGTGATTATCGATATATATGGATTGGTCCAATTGCTACGATTATTTTCTTGTTTGCAATTATGTATAGCATCGTCAGATATCGATTGATGGACGTAAAAATGGCGGTGGCTCGAAGTGTTTCGTATATGTTGCTATTAATTGCACTAGCTGTCGTTTACGTAATTTCTGCATATGTCATTTCAATTCTGGTTTTCCAACGCAGCCTGACGGTTGACAGCCACGTAAATCTCATGAACATGATTTTGGCTATGGTTTTGGCGGTCGTATATCAACCAGTGAAGAAAATCTTTGATAAATTTACTGATAGAGTTTTTTATTACGGAGAATATGACGCTGATACGTTTACGCGTGAGATTAGTAAAATATTAACCTATACGGCGGATCTGCAATTGCTAACTCGACGTGTTGGTAATTATATAGCGACTTCTCTTAAGGCGGAAAAAGTGGCGTTTTGCATTCCGGAAAAAGGAATATACGGTCGGGCGGGTCGGCGACGAATATCTGTTGTCGAGGAAGATGTTCGCAGGATTATGGATTACTATTATAAGAATTGTAGTTTTCCGGAAGTTATTTTGGCAAATCAAGTAAAAGATCCAGAACTGAAGAAACTTTTGGATATTCATCGCACGAAAATTGTTATGCCGCTGTTGCATCAAAATCAAGAAACGGGAATTCTATTTCTGGGCGAGCATAAGAGCCTGGGCTATAGTTCTCGCGATATTGAAATGCTGGAATCGATTGCTGGGGAGCTGGCGGTGTCGATTCGAAATTCTTTGTCATTGGAAGAAATTAATGAGTTGAATAAGAGTCTGCAGCGTAAAATTGACGAGGCGACTAAAGAGCTGAGGTTCAGTAATCGACAACTTCAGCGACTGGACGAGGCGAAGAATGAGTTTATTTCTATGGCTTCACATCAATTAAGAACGCCGTTGACTAGTATTAAGGGTTATCTGGATATGATGCTAGAGGGCGATCTGGGGAAGATTACGCCGACGCAGCGTGCGGTTCTTAGAGAAGCGTTTTCTTCGAGTGAGCGTATGGTGAGACTGATTAATGATTTTCTTAATGTTTCTAGGCTTCAGACTGGCAAATTTAATATCGATAAGCAGAAGATAGACATTGCTCAAATTCTTCGGGATGAAGTTGCTTTGCTTAAGGTTGTGGCTGATCAGAGGTCTGTCGAAATGGACCTAAAGATTGATAGAAAAGTTCCATTGATTACGGCTGACTCTGAGAAGATTCGTCAAGTTATGCTGAATATGATTGACAATGCCATTTACTATTCAAATCCACATAAAAAGGTAATAATTTCTCTGAAAAATAGTAATGGCGCGATTGAGTTTACAGTGAAAGATTCGGGAATTGGTGTGCCAAAATCAGAACAAGCAAATTTGTTTGGCAAATTCTTCCGCGGCGCAAATGCCAGAAAAAAGCGACCAGACGGCACTGGCGTTGGTTTGTTTTTGGCGAGGAAAGTTATCTTGTCGCATGATGGCGAAATGATCTTTGAGTCAGAAGAAGGAAAAGGTAGTACTTTTGGGTTTAAATTGCCAGTTCGTTAACGAAATAAACTCAGTATTCCAGAAATAACGATAATTAAGGCAACTACAACGAGTCCCGCCGTGCCAATGGTGCGAATGAGCTTTTTTCGATCAAAAAACCATTGAGATAATTTGGAGCGATTCGTTGCTGTAATCCTTGTTACCTTTGGTCGCTGAGATGTCGCGTCCATTCCAGAATATTTTTTATTGCGCTTTTTCTTCTGCTTTGTCATGGAAATATTATACATTAATAGATAACGGCGGAGAAGTGGCTGATTTGCTATAGACAATTCGACGATAATTTGTTATGATATCTGAAGTCGTGGCCTTATCGTCTAACGGTTAGGACACCAGGTTTTCATCCTGGCAATCCGGGTTC
>CALIRX010000027.1 GCA_938042055.1 uncultured Candidatus Saccharibacteria bacterium | reverse complement strand
ATTATGCATTTTACTCATCGCTCAACTCCTTCGCTTCGCCGCCGTAAACTTGGACGAAAATGTCGTCCATTGAAGCGCCGCCAAATTGACTTTTTACTTCTTCCAATGTGCCGTACGCCGCCGCTTGACCGTCCTTCAATAAAATCAAGCGATCGCACAATCTTTCAACTTCCTCCATCTGGTGTGTAACGTAAATAATTGTCGCGCCAGCTTTTCGTTGCTCCTCAATTATGTTCATCAACAAACGGCGATTCACCGGATCAAAACCTTTGGCTGGCTCGTCCATAATCAGCAGTTCCGGATCGCCCATAATTGTTACGCCCAGCTGAATTTTCTGCTGCTGTCCGCCAGATAATTTATCAAGTTGCGTATTAGCCTTATCGCTCAAATTGACGCGCTCCAAAAACTTCAGAGAAAAATCCTTAGCTTCTTTGCGACTCAAGCCCTTCAATTGACCAAAGTAAAGCATCACGTCTAAGACTTTTTCTTTTTTATACAAACCGCGCTCCTCAGGAAGGTATCCGAGGCGAATCTGGCTTTCCACCGAATATGGCTTGCCGTTTATCAATAAATCGCCCGCGGTCTGCTGATATAGCCCCAACAATGCGCGCAACGTCGTAGTTTTTCCCGAACCATTGCTTCCCAAAAAACCAAAAACTTCGCCGCGAAAAACGTCGAAACTCAGATCTTTAATAACAGTTTTATCGCCGAAACTCATCTTAAAATGACGAATCTCAACCATTTTTTTATTATCTGGCATACGCCTCCTTTTCTTTAAATAAAATTATAGCACTTAGCGCAGGAAAAAAGATATAATATAAATATGCGACTACTAGTCATTGAGGACGAACGAAAAATTGCGAGGGTCATAACCGAATCTTTGAAACGCGAAAAATACGCGGTTGATGCGGCGTACGACGGAGAAGAGGGCTTTAATTTGGCGGATAGTCAGCCGTATGATTTGTTGATTGTTGATCGAATGTTGCCGGGATTAGAAGGCACGGAGATTGTTAAAAAATTGCGCGAGAACGGGAAAAATATGCCAATTCTGTTTCTGACGGCACTGAGTACGACCGAAGATAAAACGCTCGGACTGGACGTGGGAGCCGATGATTATTTGACTAAGCCTTTTGCAATTGATGAGCTGTTGGCGCGAGTGCGAGCCTTGCTTCGTCGTCCACCAATTCAGCAACCAGACATCTTGAAAATTGACGATTTGAGAATTGACAAGCAGCAACATACAGTAACTCGCGCAGGAAAAATTATCGACCTCACGAGCAAAGAATATGCGCTGCTGGAATATTTGATGCAGCATCCGAATCAGATTCTCAGTAAAGAAACGCTGATTGATCACGTTTGGGATTTTGACGCTGATATTTTACCGAATAATGTCGAGGCATACATAAAAAATCTGCGCCAAAAAATCGACAAACCGTTCAAAAAGCAATTGATAAAAACCGTGCGCGGCTTCGGTTATAGGATTGAATCATGAAAATTTTTACTTCAGCAACAATTAAGTTGGCGGGCTGGTATTTGATGATTTTGATGATCGTCAGTTTGCTGTTTAGTAGCATTATTTTTCAGGTGGCGCGCTCGGAAGTTGATGCGCAAATTCATAAAATTATCGTTCAAAGGAAGGGCGATTTTCCTGCAATCAATTTGTCGGAAAGAATAGATAATTCAACTCGAAATCTTTTGATTAGTCTGGGCTATATAAATCTTATCGTTCTGCTCGCTGGCGGTTGGTGTTCATATTTATTGGCGAAAATCACTTTGCGGCCGATAGAAACTGCCCACAAAGCTCAATCGCGATTTGTTGCTAATGCCAGCCATCAGCTCCGAACGCCTCTGGCAATTATGAAAGCAGAAACTGAATTCGCGCTAAAAAATCAGAAGGCGAATAAGGCGGAACTTACAGAAACTCTGGAAAGCAATTTGGAGGAAATAAATAAGTTGACTGAGCTTACAGCAATGCTCCTGGAGTTATCGCGAACAGAAAATAAGTTGGCGCTGGAAGATAAAAGCTTTAACTTGACGGAATTGATATCCGAACTCGTTCGCGAACGAAAAGCCGAAGCGCGAGTTAAAATGAATTGCCCAGAACACATAAATATTCCGCTTCATCACACCGCCACGCGAGAATTGTGCGCGATTTTACTCGACAATTCATTGAAACATAGCCCGAAAAATTCTGTGGTAAAAATTTGCATCATTCCATCGAAACAAAACATCACCGTCAATTTCATCAACGACGGCACAATTTCACAACAAACTCTGCCGCACGTCTTTGAGCGATTTTTCCGCGGCAATCAAAGCACAAAAGGCTATGGATTAGGACTGCCATTAGCGGAACAATTGACAAAAGCGCTAGGCGGACAAATCTCTGTTAGCACTTCGAAAAACTCAACCATTTTCACAATTTCCTTGCCGATTCTGTAAATTTTCAGCTATTTTTCAGAATTAGATGTTGTAATAGGATTGTTGATTGGCAAAATTGCCGATCCGAAAGGGGAAGTATGAGTACAACATTTTTAAGTAAAAAAGGATTTAAGGAACTACAGAAGGAAATTTCTGGACTAGATATTTCAGAGAAAGCGCTCACGTTGGAATTGAAAGAAATTGGACGCGCCAAATCGCGTGATGACAAATTACACCGCAACGATGTAATTACGCAACTGGAAAATATCCAATCAAAAATCTTTATGAAGAAGGATATTTTGCGCCACGCCAAACCGCTGCCAAGGAAACGTGATCGATTGAAAATTGCTATCGGCTCAGTCGTGGATTTAGTGGATCAACAGGGAAAAATTTTCCGCTATACGCTGGTTCATAGCCTGGAAGCAAACCCTCTGGACGGGCGAATTTCCGTGG
The DNA here is from genome assembly GCA_938042055.1 of uncultured Candidatus Saccharibacteria bacterium. Taxonomy (GTDB): domain Bacteria; phylum Patescibacteriota; class Saccharimonadia; order Saccharimonadales; family Saccharimonadaceae; genus Nanosynbacter. The sequence goes on along the minus strand of CALIRX010000027.1, from coordinate 3,421 downwards.
ATAGTCCACTGGGAAAAAGTCTACTGAATCACAAAAAATCCGAAACTGTTTCCTGGAAAAATGGCTTGATGACCAGACAGCTACAAGTCGTTAAAATTAGCTAATCCAAATTGTCCACCACAACAGTTTAGCTCTCACTGGCAAGTGGGAGCTTTTTTATATTTTTAATAGTATCTTATTCCGTTTCTGAAATTTAATATAAAAACAAAAATGACCCAAAAGAGCGATGATTTATGCCTGTTCAAATTTGGCTGGGACGCTAGCAACCCACCGAAGGTCGCTGCTGAGATTTTAGTGATTTCCATTTAAATATTGCAATTAATAAATAGCGTTGCCCTTATAGTAATACTTATGTTATTGCAATATAATAAGATCATGAGCAAGCTCCACCTACACATCGCTAACGCCAGCCAAACTTTCACCGATGCCGAAATTGCCATATTCAAAAATACAGCACAACAAGCCGAGACTTTTGTTTCGAGCGAGTTCGCGCAGTTTGATTACGAAGTTGATGTAATTATCACTACACCTTCGTTTACGCTGCCAACTATCGCCGAGGACGGAATCGCTGGCAAAACGCTTCATTCGCGCTTGATTATGATTTCTGTTGATAAAAGCCAGCACGGGGTTAACGAGGATTTTATTTTCGAAACAATTTGCCACGAAATGTCGCACTCGCTGCGTTGGGAAAAACTGCCCGAATATGCCGAAACTATGTTTGATGGGGTGATTTTGGAGGGCTTGGCGGTCGCGCTAGAAGAGGAAGCGATGAATAAACTCGGACGGCGAAACCAACAATTTTTCTTGAGAGAAATGCAGAAAACTTCTCAAGCTGAAATTGATAAGATAATTGCTGCACTACAAGGCAATTTTGAAGACAAGGTTTACGATTATACCAAAATATTTTTCACCGGCGATGGTGTTTTACCGCGCTGGGCGGGATATAAACTTGGGTATTACTTTGTGAAGCAACACCTACATCAAACTAGTCAGACTATCTCACAGGCGACTTTGGCAAGTTACAAGGATTTTATCCTATAAATTGAAGAGGCCCCGTCGCGATATGAAGCGACAGGAAAATGAGAAAGGGTTATCTAATAATCGACAAATCGACCTCCTTGGCAATAAATCTCTTTTAGAAAAACGGATCAATATTCGCGCATCCGACTATAAATTCGAAGATAAAATTAAATACTACCAGGGTTTTGACAACAGTAGAGGACAGCGCATAGGCGGAACAGAAAATCTTGAGCTCAAGAATATAAGCAATGTTTATAAAAAATTCGGAGAAAAAGAAATTGTCGAGAGGACTGATTTGTTTATTGACGATTTTATGAATTTACTAGATAAAAACGGCTTGATTGCTTAAAAACAAAAATCGCCCAAAAGAGCGATAATTTATGCCTGTCAAAGAAGAGTCATACATCGGTAAGCTCATTGCAACAGGAATTTTTGATGAGCTCATTAAAACCTATGGCGACGAAATAAAATGCATACAGGGAGTAGCAAAGATAAGGCCCTATTGGGGACTAAGAGATGTGGACAAAATGACAGCTGGCGGCGTGCAATACGTCGAATATGACGATTCGGACTCAGTCATTAAGAGGTATTCTTTTGAGGAGTATAAGGAGAAGCGCCGCCAAGAAATTAGAGAGTACAACATTGCGCGTGGCATTCCAGAAAATGAAGGAACAGACTTTTAAGAATCAGAATATTCTAGCGTAACCCACAAAAAATCCTGCCCATTCAGTGCCTGCATATACGACACATCGTCGATATCACCTCGCATTAACTCACCAAGGTACAATGCCGCATCATTGAGTAGTGTGTATTTTTCTCCCTGAGGCGCAGCGGTAGGACTACTAACACCGCATATTTCAGCAACTTGTTTCATAATCGCTTCACGATACAGCGCAAACGAATTACAATCGAGTGCTGCCAGCAGGTATGCCCAGGTAGACGGAGCAAAGCTTCTGTCTGACATAAACAATTGTGCAAGTTGACTAGCCGTCTGAATGCATTCCGCAGCCGTTTCAGGTTTTGCAATCCATAATTCACTCAGGACCGAATGGGCATTTTTGCGTAATAGAAGAGCTTTTAGGTCTTCAATATCACGCCAGTTAGCAAAATTGCTAGTATTTGTATGGTGCGTTACAATATCCGCGATCTCTGCAATCGAGTCACCATTAACCGAGTCGTACGCCGCCAGCTCTTTATTAAGGCGCGGCAATATATCCCATTTGTATGATTCATCCCATAAGGCTTTGTCACCAGAAAATCGTCGCCGCAAGTACTCGTCTCTGTGTGATTCATAAAATGCCTGTAAAGCAAGTTTATTGATTTTCATCTTTTTCCTTTCTTTCGATAAATTCATCAAGCGCAGCAATTACCTTACAAGCCGTCCAGCCATTCCGGACTGGACAATAATTCCTATTTAACCAAGCTTTACAACAGAGGTAGTTATTCATGGTAGCTAAAGGTCACGGAACCTTGTCGCTCACTCTGTTATACAGCTTGGCTGGGACGGCAGGATTCGAACCTGCGAATGCTGGGACCAAAACCCAGTGCCTTACCACTTGGCGACGACCCACTAATAAACGAGCGTGCAACAAGTATTATACCACGCTCATCAACGATATGGAAATTACGACATAGAATATAGCCGTACCCATTCCTCGGGAGTCAATTCTGACGGTTTGCGTTCAGGGTTGATGCTGGCTTTGGCGCGCGGTACGGCAGCAAAGACTTTTTGCGAGGCGTAGCATTTTGCGACGAAACTTTGGTACTTGTCGCGTTCTAATGTAGACAAGAGCGGCTCGGGTCGCGGTTTCAGCTCTAGCAGCACGGTATCGACTGCTGGCGGCGGTGTGAAATCTGTGCGGCGTAGCGGTCGGCGGATTCGTGTCTGCCACCATGGAGCTAGTTGTGCGCCTAATTGAGAGGTAAAGTGCCGGTCGCTCGGTACTATTTTTTGCGCGAATTGTTTTTGGACGATCAGGTAGATTGCTTGAGGTGTATGCGTTTCATCGTTGTTGGTCAATTTGCGTACTATGTCGGCGCTCAAGTGAAAGGGAATATTAGCAAAAACTTTGTATGGTTCATCTGGTAATTTCGCTTGCAAAAAATCTTGCGCTATTACTTTGACGTTTTTGTGTCGGCGCATATTTTGCTGTAGTTTGTTGAGAGCGCCTGGTTCGTTTTCGTATGCTAAAACTTGCCGGCATCGGCGTGCTAACACTGCCGTAATGGCGCCGCTGCCAGCGCCGATATCTATTACCAAATCGCCGCGGCGTATGTTGCTGTGGCCTATTAGCTCGGCAATCAAGCGCGGATTACGCAAAAAATGCTGTGAATGGGTGGCGACCTGGCGTCTCATAATGCGATTTTACCACGAAAAGCGGCTAATCAGTTGGCAATATTT
>CALIRX010000026.1 GCA_938042055.1 uncultured Candidatus Saccharibacteria bacterium | reverse complement strand
TTGGAAGCCTATAAACCTTAGATGCAGTTTGAGGTCTAGTTTCTGCATGTACCGCATAAGGATCTGCTTTCCATAGTTCCTGACCGCTTTCTGTTACAATAATATACTTATATGTTTTTCCGCTATTATTAGCCATATTGTCCAGATTAACTATTTGATTTATGAAGTTGTAAGTCTCAGGTCGTAAGATTTTAAAGTTACCGACGGCGTATGCCCTCATAGAACGTATACCAGAAATTCCCCTATCTGACGCCCTGGCGTTTATAGCGTTTGCGGCTTTATCAGATGATCCGTAATAATCAGTAAGCGATATAAAATTCACCCAATAAGCACCGAAAAACGCAACAACCGTAGCAGCAAACACGGGCACCGCTTGCTTCCAAAGATTAATGATTTTTACGTTTTTATGAACTAATTCAAAGAATATTATAGGAACTAATACGGATATAGCGATTGTCGATACGTATTCATATCCATTTAGCAGCTTGAGGAACATAGCTACAGATTCAATAATGTAAAATAGCCAAAGTTTTTTTGATTTCTTAAAATATTGATAGCCAACGAAAGATATCACAAACGGGGCTATTAGCATCGGTTCTATCCAATATATATTGCGAGCATACCCAGCAATCCACGGACTAAATGACAGCATTACAGCGAAGACAGAAGCGGTAATTCCGCCGAACAGCGCTCTTATTTTTTGAACAACTAAGGCTAATAAAAAGGCAGTAAGTACAGCCAGGAATATAGATACTCTTTTGATGTAAGCTGGGATCTTGGAAGCATCATTCGGAGATAATCCAGCTATAACCCTCGCTTGTAAACCGTATTGAGATACATAAGGTTTTACCTGAGACGGATTACAATCTTGGCTCATCATTATCTTATTGTAATCTTTACTGTCGGCTGCTATTAACGGACCTTTGTAATCATATTTATTTTTGCAATAAGCAGTTTTCTCTACTATGGCAGACGAATCTTTCTGAAAACCGTCAAACCAGCCGTTCCATAGTCCTGTTCCAAAAAAATTACCAATAAATGATATTGATAATATAAACCAGACTACAAAAAAGAAAACTACCCCAGGTTTATTCTTACTCCACTCTTTCATTACAAGTATCATAATAGCACAAAATAGACTAAAGAAGCTACCTAGTCTATAATCTGAATTATGAATAAGAAAGATTGTGTATTGTCTATTATTATAACCGCCCACCGCGAGGGTCTTGTTGCGCATAAGACTATGAAATCAGTCGAGCGTGCTGTAAAAAAAATTGAGGAAGCGTCCATATCTTATGAAGTGATAGTTTCTATAGACAGACTATTGATTATTTCAATAACTATACCGGCCTGCCTATACACATATATCAATGGGATCATGGAGATCTTTCGAGTTCGCGAAATAGCGCCATAAAAAAAGCGCATGGTCAATTTGTTTCTTTTATCGACGCCGATGACTTAATGAGTGAAAATTGGCTACACGACAGCGTTCAATTGCTATTAAAAAAACCTTACGGCAAATATGTTGCCCACAGCGCTTATACTATAGAATTCGAGGGCGCAGACTCTATTGTCCAAAAAACTGGCTGCACCACTAAGGACCAAGATATCTTATTAAGCGTTCTATCTGGACGCTGGAATTCCGTTATCATCGCGCCGATTACGCTTCTTAAAAAATTCCCGTATGCACCAAATAGCCCAGGATATGGATATGAAGATTGGTACTTAAGTTGTTGCTTGATTGAAAATGGCGTAAAAAACATTCTCATTCCACAAACAGCAATATTTGTACGTCGTAAATCATCAGGATCGGAGTGGGCACGCCAAAAAGCTAGTCGATCATTACTGCACGCACATCCAATATTTAAGCCGTCCAATTTTCGCTCTATAGATATCAACAAAATTCGCGTTCCTCAATCAGAGCAGCACCGTCAAACAAAAAATACAATCAAAGAATTAATCATACGATCGCGCATACCGTTAGGATTGATCCGCCGACCTCTGGCTATAATACGCTGTGGACGCAATGCATTACTAAAACGACCAGCACATTCACAAACTGTAGAATCTATACCAAAATGGTTAAAAACAGAATGGAAAGCTCTTCACTCAATAGAAAAAGAAATTTTTCCACCATCACCGTTACCAAGCACATACCACACAATCACCGACGACCATTATCGAGTTGGTCTTGCGTATTGGGAAATATGTAAGGAATTACGAAGTGATAGCTACGATTACGCTCTATTTGTACCCTGGCTTAAGAGAGGCGGTGCAGATTTATTTGCCGTCAATTACGCAAACACCGCGGCTTCAATAGGAAAGAAAGTACTCGTTATCTCCACTAATGAAGTTCCTGCTGACTATTCAGAATGGAGGTCGCAGCTAGATAAGAAAATAGATTTCTTACAATTTGGGACAATAACTCGGTTCTTTAGTATTGACCAAAAATACAGATTGCTTGAACAATTGATCGAAAACACCAATATTAAAACTTTACACATTCTTAATTCCGAGCTGGCTTATGATTTTGTGCGTGATCACGAAACATACATAAAAGCGACCAACAAACGAGTAATAGCTACTGCATATAGTCAGAGTACTGATGAGACGGGACGAATTTTTGGATTTTCGCACAGTCATATACCGCAGGTATATCAACTTCTTGATTTAATTACGACAGACAACAAAGCAGTAAAATCCATGTGGGTCAATGAATATGCCTACGATCCTCAAAAAATAGTCGTACATCATCAACCACTGACAAAAAATCATTATCCCGTAGTAGATAAATTACCGAATAGCCGTAGAATATTATGGGCTTCTCGACTGGCGCCAGAAAAATTGCCTAAATTAGTATCGGAAATTGCAGATCTTCTTCCTGAAGACGTTCATATAGATATGTACGGAGATCCTTCACCAGAGTTCCCTGCAAGTAGCCTACCGCCGCATTCACGTGTTCATTATATCGGTGGATTTAACGGAGTGGCGTCTCTGCCGGCTGAAAAATATGACGCTTTTCTATATACCTCACTTTTTGACGGTATGCCAAATACGCCAGTCGAGATAGCTTTGCGCGGACTGCCAATAGTTGCAGCTAGAGTTGGCGGACTTCCTGACTTTATAGGTGAAAACGGCTTCATAGTTGACGATATCACTGATCCAAAATCATATGCGAAATGTATTAAGCAGACTCTGGATGATATAGAATCATCGTTCCATAAAGCCAAAAACTTGCGGGAGAAAGCATCCCGCGAGTTCTCGGAAGATTCGTTTATAGGCGAAGTTAAGAGTATGTTCTCAAACAATTAAGCAGAAACCCTCATCTCAGTCTTCACCACCTCTTGTCCAGTTTCGAGGGGTGGTGTTTTGTAGTCTTGCCACCTTCTACCGTCAAATGTAGAGAAATATGCATTATATGTACCTATTGGGAATGGACGAGTTGCTTTGAATTCTAACTCTTGATTTGACTGAATTGTTGATGGAGAAAGACATCCTAGGTCGTAGTTTTGCCCGCTTTGGTTACGCAGGATTAGACAAGTGTACTCACTGGTTGTTATTGGTTGATTAGAGGAGTTTTTTAGTTTGAATGTAGTCGTGACTGAATCACCAGAGCGAGGGTTAGCGCTAGAGAATGTTATACCTTGAGTGAGTGTTAAGCTAGGGAGAACTGTGAAGGTGGCGCGAGAAGATTCCTTTCCTGTAAGTCCTGGAGGATAAGCTCCTTCGCGCCATACTCCATTGTCATAAAGCGAAAAGAACGCTTCATATTCACCAGGTTCATTAAACGTACGACTCAGAGAGAAGCTTGATTGGCTCTTAGGTGGAATTCCACTCGTAGGCAAACATCCTAAATCATAGTTACCACCCTGCCGCCTGCGAATGATATAACATAGTTGTTGATTATGATTAGATACACTAGAGCTAAGATTCTCTAACTTGAAAGTACCTGTCAGTTGCTCACCTACATGTGCAGTAGTACTACTGATTGATAGTCCTTCAGAAAGAACGACATCAGGAAGAACCCTCATCTCAGTCTTCACCACCTCTTGTCCAGTTTCGAGGGGTGGTGTTTTG
>CALIRX010000025.1 GCA_938042055.1 uncultured Candidatus Saccharibacteria bacterium | reverse complement strand
GGGGAAATTTCAAAAAGATAATTCAAAGGGTTTTTCTGGTGGGGCGAGCGGGCGCGTGCGCTCGCAGGCGTTGGGGCTGAGCCTGCATGGCTCAGTTTTTACACTCGAAATAGGTTCGAGCTTTGGCGTAAATTGCCACCAGAAATCATAAAGCACCCTGTAGAATCGCAGAGTGCTTATTTATTGATAAATGTTCTATTTTTTACCACCGCGGATTGCGTCGATGAGTTCGATAGGGAATAGCATCATCGTCTTTTGGCTTGGCTCTGTGGAGATTCGCTCTAAGGTGTTCAATGTTCGCAGATTGATAGCGCCTTGAGTTTTTGCCAAGATCTCGGCGGCTTGTGCTAGCGTTTCAGCTGCAGCTTTTTCACCGTCAGCGTTGATGATGTTGGCGCGGCGCTCACGTTCTGCCTCGGCTTGCTTGGCCATGGCGCGCTTCATATCGCCAGGAAGTTCGATATTCTGAATCTTAACGTTCTCGACATCGATACCCCATTTGTCAGTTTCGGCATCAACAATTTCCTTGATCTGCTGGGAAATCTCTTCGCGCTTGGCGAGCAAATCGTCCATATCAACATTTCCGGTGACGTCGCGCAGTGCTGCTTGGGCAAATTGGCTAGTCGCGTAAATATAGTTCGTGGTTTCCAGCACGGCTTTTGGCGCGTTGATAACTCGGAAATAAACCACCGCATCAACGCCAACCGTGACGTTGTCTTTGGTGATGACTTCTTGTTTTGGGACGTCAATTGGAGTTGATCGAATATCGACCAACATCATTGTCTGTAATCCTGGAATGACGACTCTTAATCCTGGTTCGCGAACGCCAGTAAATTTACCGAGCGTTAAAACCACGCCGCGCTGATATTGATTGACAATTTTAATGCCGCTTAGCACATAAAGCCCGATAGATACTAAGATGATTACTACAAATGCTCCCATTTTTCCTCCTATTTATATAGATCTATTGTAGCATTTTGTGTGAGGAAAGTGTAAACGGCGGACGACTTTTTGGCTTTATGGATTTCGCGATATAATGGAAGTATGAGTGATAGTAGGCAGCCACTGGCTGAACGGATGAGACCGCAGACGCTGGACGAGGTGATAGGGCAGAGCCATTTGCTTGGTGAGGGCGAGTTATTGAGGCGGATTGTTAAGAATGGCGAGCCGGTCAGTTTGATATTGTGGGGTCCGCCGGGAACTGGAAAAACGACGTTGGCGCGGATTATCGCACGTGAGGTGAAGGCGGAGTTCATTGAATTATCGGCAGTTACAAGCGGAAAAAAAGACGTTGAACAAGTGATTGAACACGCCCGTCAAAATTGGAATTTAGGACTCAGGACAATTCTATTCGTTGATGAAATCCACCGATTTAATAAAGCTCAGCAAGACGCGTTTTTGCCGCACGTTGAGAGTGGGCTAATTACGTTAATCGGTGCGACGACCGAGAATCCGAGCTTTGAAGTCATCACGCCGCTACTGTCGCGTTCACGAGTTTTAGTTCTCCAGCGATTGACAAAAGACGAGATTATATCCGTATTAAAAAGAGCGCTGAAAGTCTTGAAAAAGTCTAAGCAGGTTTCGCCCAAAGCTCTGGACTATTTGGCGGAATTATCAGATGGCGACGCAAGGGTGGCGCTGGGCAATTTGGAATTGGCGCTGAGTTTTAACGAAAAAGTAACGCCGGAAGTGGTTAAAGCGGCGGCTCAGAAGCGACTTCCGGGCTATGATAAAAAAGGCGATTCGCATTACGACGTGATTTCCGCTTTTATCAAGTCACTAAGAGGTAGTGACGCGACGGCTGCGACGTATTATTTGGCGCGAATGATTGACGCGGGCGAGGATCCGAAGTTTATTGCTCGGCGAATGGTGATTTTTGCATCGGAAGATATCGGGCTGGCGGGCAATGGTGCGCTGAGCTTGGCAATTGCAACATTTGAGGCTGTCGAGCGCGTCGGTCTTCCGGAGGCGAAGTATAATTTATTCCATTGCGCTATTGCTCTGGCTCGCAGTCAGAAATCGCGTGAAATTACCGATTTAATGTACGGCGCTTTTGAATTGGCACGTAAATATCCGAATTCTCCCGTGCCGTTGCATCTCAGGAACGCTCCGACCAAATTGATGAAAGATTTGGGTTATAATAAAGGCTACAAATGGCAAGCTGGCTTTAAGCACGACAAAGGATTTTTACCAGAGGAAATTAAGGATGTGGTATAATTGGCATTACCAATATTCTTAAAAGGAGAAGTTAATATGTCAAAACAAGAACCTCAGCAGCCGCAATATGCGCCACAGCCTGATCCAAACGCACAATACGGTCCCGCGCCACAACCGCAGAATACGCCGTATGAGCAGCAACCGGTCAGCCAGCAATATTTTGCACAACCTCAAGCAGCGCCAGTGCAATATGTCGTGATGGCAGAATCCCTGAAGGGTGTTAAGGGTTGGTTAATGTTCTTTGTGGTTTGTTTCGTTATCGGTAGCCTTGTCAATACAGCAGTGTTTTTCCAGGCTATAATGAATCTTAGCCAGCCTGAAAATGTAATTGCCTTGATATTTTCACCTGTACTAGTAGTCTTGGCTATTTGTGCAGTTGTGTTCATAACGATGCAGAAGCGTCTTGGTAAGTGGCTAGCTGTTGCTACGATCGCCACAGCTGGATTGGGCAACGTTGCAAATGCGGTAGTTATATATGCATCCGGAAGGTCGGAGGTAGACGCTCCAGCATTTATTACTGCAATCGTTACAATGCTAATAGTAGAAGGATTGGTAATCTTGTACTTCTTCGCTTCTCGTCGAGTCAAAGAAACCCTTGTCAACTAATTCCTTTCTGCGCATAAAAATAAACCGCTCCATTACGGGGCGGTTATTTTTTACGACTGACGCGACGGCCGCTTTGTAGCGTATTAAAGTGGCTTTTGTGATAAGATAGAATTACCTGTTTAGATTTATATAAAAGGAGAGATAATATGCAAAATCAAGACCAGCAGCAACCATCATATTCGCAACAGTCGGCTGATCGGCAATTTAAGCCATCGGGAGAGTCTTATGTTGGAATTAAGGATTGGTTGAGGACGTTTGTCATCTTATTTGCCCTGCAGGCGGCATCTGATATATATTCATTATTTTCGTCATTTGCCAATCCAATTGGGGTATGGGAAGTTATTGGCATTATTTGGCATATTATTTCGGGTGTAATGGCGACATCTGCCGCAGTTCTAATTTTAATGCGTAAAAAGATTGGTAAACAGATGGCTATTGCTGATATCGTGGTCGGAACGGTTGCATATGTGGCATACATGATTGTTGTTGGTATTGCTACCAACTCGGAGGTCAAGGATGCGGGATTTGTTGTTACGTGGTTTGGGGGAATTACTCTATTTGCGATTTTAGGAGTTGTATTGAGCATTTTGTATTTCTTGAAGTCTCGTCGAGTCAAAGAAACTCTTGTCAATTAGTTGATTCTCACATGAAAAATAGCCGCTCCATTACGGGGCGGTTATTTTTGTGCTTGATGCAATTATTGTTTCGCGGCGCGTTTTCGTTCGTTTGCGTCCAGATATCGCTTGCGAAGTCGTAATGATTTTGGCGTAACTTCCAAAAGCTCATCATCTTCGATAAAGTCGATACATTGCTCCAAGCTAAATTGCGTAAATGGCGTCAATTGCACAGTTCCATCCGACGATTTGGAACGCATGTTAGTCAAATGCTTGGCCTTACAAACGTTGATTTCGATATCTTCTTGGCGATTGTAGATTCCGACAATCATTCCGGCGTAAACTTCTGTTCCTGGTCCGACCAATAATTCGCCGCGCGCCTCAGCCGCTTGCAAAGCATAAGGTGTTGTTGTGCCAGCCTCAAACGCGATTAAAACTCCATTGCGGGTTTTTGGCAATTTTCCGCCAAGCGGTTGATATCCGTGAGGCAGGGAATTCATAATCACCGTACCTCTGGTGGCGGTCAATAAAATGTTGCGCAGACCAATCAGAGCTCTCGTTGGCAAAATGTAAGTCAGGCGGGCAGCGCCAGCGGTGGTCGTTTCCTGAGATTTCATTTCGGCGTGTCGCGCGCCAAGCTCTTGGCTAATCGCACCGATAAATTCGCTTCCGACTTCAATTTGCAATTCTTCAATCGGTTCTTTCTCAACGCCATCTTCGGTAATTGTAACAACTTGCGGTCGTCCAACTTCAAACTCAAAGCCCTCGCGTCGCATGGTTTCAATCAAAACACTTAAGTGCAATTCGCCGCGTCCAGAAATCGTAAAGCCAATTCCGTTTTCCTCAACGCGTAGCGCCACGTTGGTTTCAAGCTCTCGCTTCAATCGGTCGCCAATTTGCCTGGATGTCGTAAACTCGCCCTCGCGACCTTTCATTGGGCTGGTGTTCGGTCCGAGGTACATGCTCAGAGTTGGCGCTTCGATGTCAATTGTTGGTAGCGCTTCAGGCTGTTCTTTGTCGGCAATCGTATCGCCAATATGTGCGTCAGCCACGCCAACCAGCGCCACAATGTCGCCAGCGAAAGCTTCGTCAAGTTCCTCGCGATTCAAGCCGCGATAGCCAAAAACTTTCTCAATTCGTGCAGAGCCCGCGACTTCGCCATTTTTCATCAAACTGACTTGCAAACCGCGCTTAACAGATCCGCGAGCAATTCGCCCAATCGCGTATTTCCCCTGGAACGTGTCATATTGTAAGCTGGTAACAAGCAGTTGAAACGCGCCGTTTTCCGTCACGTCTGGCGCTGGAATATCGTTGATGATCGCATCAAAAATTGGCGTCAAATCCGCGTCTTCGTCGGTGTTAGCGGGAATTTCTTTCCATGATTTTCCGTCGCGTCCGATTGCGTAATAAATTGGATATTGCAATTGAGAATCATCGGTCGCTAGCTCCAAAAACAGATCGCTCAGCTCGTCTTCAACTTCGGCAATTCGCCTGGCTGGCTTGTCAATCTTATTGATAATCACGACAGGCTTCAGCCCCAGCTCAAGCGCCTTCGCTAATACGAATTTAGTCTGAGGCATCGGACCTTCCTGCGCGTCCACGATCAGCAAAACGCCGTCAGCCATATTCAAGGTTCGCTCAACTTCGCCAGAGAAATCGGCGTGTCCTGGCGTGTCGATGATGTTTATCTTATAGTCACCGTAAAAAATCGACGTTTGTTTGGCGGTGATGGTGATACCGCGCTCGTGCTCTTGATCGCCGGAATCCATAATCAATTCCTGGCTCATCTCGGCTTGGTTGTCGCGGAATGTTCGCGACTGCTTTAATAGCCCGTCGACCATAGTTGTTTTGCCGTGGTCGACGTGGGCAATAATGGCAATGTTTCGAATCTTGCTAGCGTCCTTCATAAAAATATGGTCTGATATTAACACAGACCTTCCTTTAAGGTAATTATATCACGAAATAATAGAGGTGAAAAGTTTTTAGAAGATGGCGCTAAGAAGTATATCTAATTATAGTTTGTGTTATTTTTTCGGTTGGCATTAAATAAATAAAAAGTCAATCTGGCGACGGCTGTGTTGATTTTTTATGTCCATGTGATATAAATTAATAAACTAGTTTCATCAATGAACTTATTGATATAAGAGATGACTATTCAGGAGAGGATAATTTATGTTTGGCGAGCTACAGCCTTTGGATACTGAAAGATATGTTGAAGAACTGAGTCGTATAATTAGGAAACTTGGAGACATCGCAACTAGAGGGTCAGGGTTAGGTGCCGAAGTGAAAAAGCTTACATCGGACGCTGAAGGTATTCTTGGAATATTGTGGTGTATTGGGTGCTCTGACTGCGAAGAAGCGTTATCTGATGAGGATGCAGCGAGCGAACAGGCAATGCAGGACTGTGTTGAGAAAATAGAATCTTTGCCAGAAAATAGAGAATATTAGTTCGTTTGTCAATTTATAGCACAAGTTCCATGCTTGTTCCAATTATTAAAAATCACCCTAACTACGGGTGATTTTCTTATGGTGAAAAATTGTCAAAATGGTGGGAAATACAGGGCTCGAACCTGTGACCTCACGAATGTGAATCGTGCGCTCTAGCCAACTGAGCTAATTTCCCGTAATTACATCTGTCGTTTTATTTAACGAACTCGTGATGTGAGCTAATTATAGTTCAGGTTTTAAGTCCTGACAAGTTACGTCGAGTATATCCTATTTACTTTTTATACAAGTGTGATATAAGTGAAAGTAGCTTTTGTTGATGAGTTGAGCAAACAAGGAGACTATACGAACGGTGATAATAGGCGCAGAAAAGGTGCTTCCTGAGGGGCCAGAATATCCAGATATGAGTCTATTGTCCCTCGTTGCTGATACGATCATGGTCTGTTCCAATACTTACTCCTGTACTAGTGGTAATGAAGAATGTTTTTATGCAAGAGCTGCATGGCAAAGAAAAGAATAATTCAATAAAGGAGGGGCTTTATGAATATAACCTACGCCACAACCAATAAATATAAATTAGCTGGAGCAAACCAGGCATTATTGGGGGCGGGTCTAACACTCACAGCTCCCGACAGGGAGCTACCTGATGTACCGGAAATTCAATCAGATAGCCAAGAAGAAGTATCCATTGATAAAGCTCAAAAATACTACGAACTATTAAAGAGCCCACTGGTTGTTATGGACTCTGGGCTGTTTATCAAAAGCCTCAAAGGTTTTCCAGGGGTTTACACGAAGTACGCACTTGATACTATCGGCATAGAAAACATAGTAAAATTGCTTAGAGATGACAGAGGGGCATACACTCAGCGTACGGTTACGTATCTAGATGGACTAGAAATCAAGACGTTTACGTACAAAGTGCATGGTGAATTACTCAGCGAACCACGCGGCGAGAATGGTCGTGACTACGATAAATATTTCAAAGTTGATGGCACAAACAAGACGATAGCTGAGATGAGTGACGATGAAAAGACCGACATGATATCTGTAGTATGGAAGGAGTTAGCACAGTGGTTGCAGCAAAAATAAGTTCAGCAGAGGCGAAACTGATCGACGCTATAAAAGATTATTTATCAGAGAAGGGTGAAGACATTAACAGAGATGGCTTAATTGACACGCCAGAGAGGTTTGTTAAACAATCTAGAACCTAATAATATTGACTTTTTTACGCAAGTGTGGTATAAATGAAAGTAGCTTTCGTTGATGAGTTGAGTAAATCCTTGTCCGAAAGTGAACATTGACAGGCAATCGAACACAAGATGAGTTTTAATTTCTTTTTTAACCCACCATAAGAGAAATAAGATCTCATCTTGTGCTAAAGAATAGTACATATCACGTTCCCGTGAGGATGAGAAGAAAGATGAAGTGATG
>CALIRX010000024.1 GCA_938042055.1 uncultured Candidatus Saccharibacteria bacterium | reverse complement strand
ATTTCAAAAATGTCGTCGATAGTTTCTATCCTAATTTGCCGTTTGGTATCGCTCAGCAGGGCAAGGCGTTTCGTAATGAAATTGCGCCGCGCGACTTTGTCTTTCGCTCTCGGGAATTTGAGCAGATGGAGATTGAATATTTTGTCGACCCTGAGCATTGGCAGGAGGCATTTGATGAGCTGCTGGCGGCGACGCATGCGTTTTTGGCAGAACTGGGTCTTAAACAAGAGTACATCCACGAGCTGGACGTACCAGCGGAGGATCGGGCGCACTATAGCAAAAAGACGATCGACATCGAATACGATTATCCAATTGGCCGCGAGGAGCTGATGGGCATCGCGTACCGGACTGATTTTGACTTGATGAACATTCAGCGTGCCAGTGGTAAGAGTATGGAGTACACCGTCAAGGGGACGAACACAAAATTTGTTCCGCACGTCATCGAGCCGTCGTTTGGCGTGGAGCGGGCACTGATGGCGGTGCTGTCGGGCGCGTACTGTGAGGACGAGCAAAACGGTGAAAAGCGGGTGTATTTGGCGTTGCCAGAACATTTGGCGCCGGTCAGATTTGCCGTCTCACCACTGCTGAAAAATAAGCCAGAATTGGTGGAAAAAGCCCGTGAAGTCTACGCCCAGCTCGCCAAAGCCAACCCCGGCCGAGTGATGTGGGACGACAACGGCAACATCGGCAAACGCTACCGCCGCCAGGACGAAATCGGCACCCCGCACTGTGTAGTCATCGACTTCCAGACGCTGGAGGACGGCACCGTCACCGTGCGCGAGCGGGATACGACGGGGCAGAGGCGGGTGAAGGTTGAGGAGCTATAGATACTAGAGATGAAAAAGTAAATTGGTTTTGAGGAGTGAAAATATTGATAGAAAGTAGACCTGAGTTTGATAAAATTACATCGTTTGATGAGTTTAATAAATACTATTGGTATCGTGAAGAAATTTCACAGATATGCAAGTCATTAGGATTAGAATATAGAGGTACAAAACAAGAACTCAATGATATTATTGAGCAGTACTTCAAGGGAAACTTGATAAAAAAACCATCAGTAAAAAGAAATAAGAAACGAGTAGAAGTCGTTACCTTAGATACGCCCTTACTTGAATGTGGATTCTCCTTTAATGCACACTTTAGAGAATATTTCTCAACTTTAACAGATGTTTCGCCCTTTAAATTTACTGCTGATATGGCGACTGCTTGGAGAAAAGTAAAAAGAGAAAATGATTTGAGTTTTACAATCCAAGATATGCTAAAAGTTTATTATGGAGAGTCAGATTATGCCAAGTATGATAATTCGGTTTGTCAATGGAATCAATTTTTAAAGGATTTTAGTGCAGACGAAAATAGTCGCAACTATTCGAATAAATTAAAAGTAGCTTCTATTCTTTGGAAAGAAGTTAGAAATTCAAAAAATGAAAAAATTTATTCAAAGAATCTTTTGACTGAATATGCTGATAAAATAAAAGAGTATGGCGGGGTAGTTAAATAGAAGAGACTTGCTTTTGATAATCTGAATTTTAAACTAGCTATTATCCAAGTATTGATGTATGATTTAGATATTTTAAAGCCAGCTTTTGATATTTTTGATTTTTCAGAGGAATTTAGCGAGTTGGATATTGATACAGAAAGTACAGAACTTGTAGAGCCTGCCTTAGAATACTTTAAAAATCTTCAGATTTCACAGAAGTATGCAAGTCT
>CALIRX010000023.1 GCA_938042055.1 uncultured Candidatus Saccharibacteria bacterium | reverse complement strand
CACTATAAATTATTACTTACTGGAGAGAATAAAGACGAGACTTACCGTATATTAAACGTATATAGTCACAGTAGAATAGCAGATATGGAGCCGCAAGATATTCCGAGTGACTACAAGAAGCTTTTTGCGGATATGTTCAACGACTTTCTGAAGAGTTATAATTGGAAGATAGAGGATTAAAGAAAAATGCCAGAAAATTATCAATTGATTTCAGAAAATAATAATAGTACCGTCGTTAGCGATTACGTTTCGCCTTATCAGCGGGCGACGAATTATCAGAGCGAGGCGGAATTAGAGCAGGAGTTAATCAAACAATTGCAAGCGCAGGCGTATGAGTATTTGCCGATTAAGAGTGAGGGCGATTTAATACGGAATCTGCGCGCGCAGTTAGAAAAGCTGAATAATTATACGTTTTCTGATGTCGAATGGGAGCGGTTCTTTGCGGAGCGGATTGCTAATGGCAATGAGGGCATACCTGAGAAAACTTTCAAAATCCAGGAAGATCACAGGCAATTATTGCAGCAAGATAACGGCGAGTTGATTAATATTCGGCTGCTGGATAAAACGAACGTACATAATAATTATCTGCAGGTAATTAATCAATATGAAGTTTCGGGCGCGCGCGATAATCGTTATGATGTGACACTGCTGGTGAATGGCTTACCGCTGGTGCATATTGAGCTAAAAAGGCGTGGCGTGCCCCTGCAAGAAGCTTTCAATCAGATTAATCGCTATCAGCGGGATAGTTTTTGGGCGGGCAGTGGGTTGTTTGAATATGCTCAATTGTTCGTGATTAGTAATGGTACGCACACAAAATACTACAGCAATACAACGCGCTGGCAGCATATTAATGAAGCTGGAAAATCAGACTCGCATCGTAGTAAGAAAACTAGCAATAGCTTTGAATTTACCAGCTGGTGGGCGGATGCTAAAAATCGCCCAATTACCGATTTGATAGATTTTACGGCGACCTTTTTGTCTAAGCATACGCTGTTGAATATTCTGACGAAATATTGCGTGTTTACTAGTGACAAATTATTGCTGGTAATGCGTCCGTATCAAATTGTAGCAACTGAGCGTATTTTGAATCGTATCCAGATTGCTACAAATTATAAAAAGCTCGGTACCATTGAGTCTGGTGGTTATGTGTGGCATACCACGGGCAGCGGCAAAACGTTGACTAGTTTTAAGACTGCTCAGCTGGCAAGCAAATTAGACTATATCGACAAGGTGCTTTTTGTGGTTGACCGTAAAGACCTCGATTATCAGACGATGAA
>CALIRX010000022.1 GCA_938042055.1 uncultured Candidatus Saccharibacteria bacterium | reverse complement strand
GCAGAAATTTTAGTCGCTTTTATATCAATGTTAAATTCAAACCTTTCGCCTTGATCATCAACATAGATAATATGAATATCTCCTCCATTAAGATCATCTTCAATATTAGTCATTTCAGCAAGTTCAACTCCCGGAGTCCAGTTTAAGGCACTTTCAGCAGCAATTTCATGGCGCATTCCCTGAATCACAGCATAAAACGACTGTCTAGCGTACTCAATCTCCGAGCGAGTATAATTAAGCATTAACATAACCTCATTGATGGAATCCATAGTTTCCTTCATACTACTACACTGCTCTTCATCTATCATAGTACGTATGATTTTATTGAATCTCGTAACTGTTTCTTTACACTTTTTTATCTCTTTGTGAGACATATCACTCTTATGATTATTAAGCTTTACCTGAGCATCAAGCCAATATGGCATAATTTGTATTAATTTCAGATTTCTGTCTTCGTCTGTTTCATATTGACTTTCTTGTTTACTACGCTGAATATCTATAGCTTCAGACACAGCAAACCGCTTTGCCCATACCATTTCTAATGCCGTCTCGCCTAACTTTTGGCGTATCTTTGAGCGTATATGATCTTGTGCTTCCATATACTCAGAAGATCTCATGACCTCAGCAGCAGTCTCACTCAATCTCATTCGCTCTCTATTGGATCTGCCTGTATTCATAATTGCTATAATACCATAAAATCAATAAAAAAGCAACCCCACACTCTTCCCTCTACTATTCCCCAATCTGTTATAATAACTCCATGCAATTATTCAAACATCTCTTAGAAACAATTCTCGGCTCTTACGTAAAAAAATATCTTAAAGCTCATCCTGACACCAAACTAATTGCCGTAGTCGGTAGTGTTGGTAAAACTAGCGTAAAATCAGCAACCGCCACTGTTCTATCAGAAAAATTCACCGTGCGCCATAGTCGTGGCAATCTAAACACGACCTTAAGTGCGCCGCTGGAAATCTTAGGCGTAGACGGACCAAAAAACGCCAAATCTCCCCTAGCCTGGCTAAAAGTCTTTTCCTCGGCGCGCGCCAGCATAAAAAATCTTGAATCGCCAGATGTAATTATTCAAGAATGTGGCATTGATTGCCCTGGTGAAATGGCTACTTTTATGCGCTATATTCAGCCCGACATTGCCATAATTACCTCTGTTGCTCCTGAGCATATGGAGTTTTTCAAAAATATGGATACGGTGGCTCATGAGGAATTGTCCATCAGCCAAGTCGCTAAAAAAACCATCTTCAACCTTCACGATATCGATGAAAAATATCATAATCTCATAGTTGGAAATCGCGTGAGTTACGGCGACGAATCTGCCGATATTTTCCTGGAAATTAAAAAGACTACAGACACTGGCTGTATTGTCAATCTAAAACACTCCGAGGGAACTTCTCAGGACATAAATATTTCTGTATTGGGCAAGCATAACATTCGCTCAATCACTGGCGCGGCGGCGGCAGGATTAGCTTGCGGAATGAACATTGAAGAAGTTGCGGCGGCTTTAACAAAAATCAAACCGGTTTCAGGTAGAATGAATATTTTACGCGGCATACGCGGCTGTATATTACTGGACGACACTTACAACGCCAGTCCTATTGCCATGGAAAATTCGCTAAAAACGCTCTATTCCATCTCTGCCAATCATAAAATTGCCGTATTGGGCGATATGAATGAATTGGGCGAAACGTCCGAATCGGAGCATAAAAAAATCGGCGAAATTTGTGACCCTAAACAGTTAGAATTGCTCATCACCGTCGGTAAAATGACAAAGAAACACCTCGCACCAATCGCTGAAAAAAATGGCTGTAAAGTAATTTCTTTTGATACGGCGCTTGAAGCTGGAAAATTCCTGAAAAACAGCGACATTAAAGATACAACTATTCTATTCAAAGGCTCACAGGGCGGTATTTACCTTGAAGACGCCGTGAAAGAATTATTACTCGACCCAAGCGATGCAGAAAAATTAGTTCGTCAATCACAAAGCTGGAAACAGATTAAAGCGAAATTTTACGACTCTTTTTCTCAATCTCAGAAATAATTTCCTGAACGACCTTCTTGTCATTCCACGGAATTCGCTTGCCATTCACAATTCGGTACTGCTCATGACCCATACCCGTAATCAGAACCGTATCGCCACGAACAGCCGACCTCAGAGCTTGATAAATCGCCTGTTTTCGATCAGCAATTTCCGTCATTTTATGAGCCTTTTTCGTTCGCTCAATTCCCTGACAAATCATTGCCCGAATTTCATCTGGATCTTCATTGTAGCTCTCCTCGTCAGTTAGGAAAATCCTATCCGCCAAATTAGCTGCCAGTTCGCCCATAATCGGACGCTTTGTCTTATCTCTATCGCCGCACGCACCAAACACCAAAGTTAATCGCCCCTTGGTAATTTTATGAGTGGTTTTTAGCAATTTTTCCAACGCGTCTGGTGTGTGGGCATAATCCACAATAATATCAATTCCAAGCTTATTTTCTACTCGCTCGAATCGTCCAGGAATCGCCTCCAAGTTCGCCACGCCCTCTTGGATATCTTCCAACTTTATCCCCAACAAATACGCCAACGACACCGCAGCCGACATATTCATCACGTTAAATTCGCCAGGCAAATTAGTCGCCAACTCCAAATGAGTTTGATGATCAATCAGTAAACTCGCCTCTGTTCCCTTTTTATATAACTTAACGTGCGTTAAGTGAGCTTCAGCTTCCGGATTCGTCCCGTAAGTCATTTTCTCGCCAGAAGCCGTAAACTTATCAAAATATTCAAACCACTCGTCATCACGATTCAGCACGATATACTTTGGCTTTTTCTCAAATAACTTAGCCTTAGCTGCCGCGTAAGCTTCCATCGTTTTGTGATAATCCAAATGGTCTTGAGTCAAATTAGTCATCACCGCCGCCTCAATTGGCACGCCGTCAAATTTATGCTGCGACAGAGCGTGACTTGTTGCCTCTAAAATCACATATTCCACGCCTTCACGCTGAGCTGTCTGGAAAAAGCTAAATAACCTCGCTACAGTCGGAACTGTCGCATTCAAATCATTTATCTTTTCCTTGCCAGCAATTTCAATCACCGCCGTCGTAAATAATGCAGTCTTAAAGCCAGCCTCTTTCAAAATCTCATTGATATAACAAGCGGTCGTAGTTTTCCCGTTCGTCCCTGTTACTGCAATAATTCTCAAGCCACGAGCTGGATTGCCATATCTTAGGCTAATCATCTTCGTGCGCGCAACTCTATAGGCGTTTTCGGTTTTTTCCAAAGCTCCTTGAGGTAGCGTTTTTCTAGCAATTTTTACCAACTCGTTTTTCATAATACCCATTTTACCACTTATATTTGCTATAATAAAAACAAATGAGGATTTTGGGAATCGAATCCAGTTGCGACGAAACAGCGGCGTCAATAGTTGAAGATGGCGAACGCTTGCTTTCAAATGTCGTCAATTCTCAAATTGATATTCATGCAGAATACGGCGGAGTTATTCCAGAAATTGCCGCTCGCAGCCACTTGGAAGTTGTAAATCCCGTCATTAAAAAAGCTTTGTCTGACGCAAATTGCACTTGGGATGATATCGACGCTATCGCCGTTACTTACGCGCCGGGGCTTATTGGCTCGCTGTTAATCGGCACTCTCGCCGCCAGAACTCTCGCTATTATTCACAATAAGCCGCTCTTTAAGATTCATCACGTAGAAGCTCACGTGTACGCCAATTTTATCAACAAGCAAGCCGACAATTTATCTCTAACATTGCCGAAACAACAACCGTCATTCCCTATGCTTTCGTTGATCGTTTCAGGCGGACATTCACAGCTTGTCCTGTTTAAAAATCACGGTGATTATCAGCTTATTGGACAAACTCAAGACGACGCGGTTGGCGAAGCATTTGATAAAGTCGCTAAAATTATCGGTTTGCCATATCCTGGTGGCCCAGCCATTGCTAAAGTCGCTGAGCTTGGCGATCCACACGCGTTTCACTTACCTATCGCCAAACTATCCGGCGAATACGATTTTTCCTTCTCTGGGCTTAAGACAGCCGTTTTGAGAGCCGTTCAGCACGAAGTCGGTAAAGACTTCACTTTTCCCTCTCATGAGCTTCCAGCGCTCGTAGATGACGAATTACGACGTAATATGGCAGCGAGTTTCCAGTATACAGCCATAAAAACTCTCGTAAATAAAACCAAAAAGGCGTTTGACAATTTCCAGCCAGCCTCCGTTGTAATCGCTGGCGGAGTTGCGGCCAACCAAGAGTTGCGCCGCCAATTACGCGGAGCTTTGCCAATTGACATCGAATACGCCCCTATCCAACTCTGCACAGACAACGCCGCGATGATTGCCACTCTCGGTTATTTCAGATCTCAAATTGACGAACCGACAGATCCGTACGATCTGGAAGTTCAGTCAAGTTTATCAATGACAGCAATATAACGTTGTGGAGGTTACAACATGAATCAACATTTTTTACAATCTGAGGCTTGGGGAAAGTTTCAAACCGACCTCAAGCGAAAAGTAGTCCGTAAACACACTAACTACGGAGATTTTTTCGGTATCGTCGAACGAGGTCGCTTCAATTCTCGCCTCTATATTCCCTACGGACCACAAATCCAGTCACCCGACAACCTCATAGAGCTCCTAGAAATCATTAAACAATCTGCTAAACAACAAAAAGTCGACTTTATTCGCATTGAACCATTGGGCAACATCGACACTGCCATCCTCAAAAAAGCTGGCTACCGGAAAGCCAAGGATGTTCAGCCGTCTCATACTATCATTAACACCTTAGCGGACGACGAAACTATACAATCTCTTACTAGCCAGACTGTCCGTCGTATGTGGCGCAAAAATCTTAAAGCAGGCGTTATTTTTCAAGCTAGTTACGACCCTCAGGATATCGAAATTTTTATCAATATGATCCACGATGTAGCTAAGCGTACAGGCATGGTACCACACAGTGACGCTTATTTCCGCCAGATGGCGTCTTCCCTATTTCCTACCAAGCAGGCTGGTATTTTTTATGCTATCTACGAAAATAAACCAGTAGCTAGTATTTTATTTTTCAGCAATGGCGAAACAATGTATTACGGTCATGCTGGATCTTATTCAGAATACCGCAAATTAAGCCCAGCCACCGCTCTTGGTTTAGAAATGCTTCGTTATGCACATAAAACAGGTCATAAGTTTTTTGATTTTTACGGTATCGCACCAGAAGATGCGCCAAAAACTAATCCATGGTACGGCTTTACACAATTCAAAAAGAGTTTTGGCGGTCAACCAACGGAGTTTCCTGGCACCTGGGAATTGCCACTACGTCCTATCGCCTATAATCTTTATCATCTCTATCAAAAGATTTATCAAACAATTCGCCACCATTCCTAGCACCTGCCCTTTGATTTGTGGTATAATTAAGATGTAATATAAACATGTGGAGAAATTAGAGGATTACGTAAATAAGGGCTTTTGCACGTGAAAAGCTACTTTGTTTTCTTTTGTCTTTTTTCACATGAAAAAACCATGGAATAACTTATGCAGCTAGCTAAACAATACATACCAAACGATTACGAACCAAATATTTATGCCCTCTGGGAAACTAGTGAGGCTTTAGAGCCAACAGGGGTGGGCAAGCCATATTCAATCATTATGCCGCCACCTAACGCGAACGGTAATCTGCACATTGGGCACGCACTCGATATGAACCTGAAGGATATTCTGATTCGCTATCACCGAATGAAGGGTGACGACGCCGTATTTATTCCAGGCGCCGACCATGCTGGGTTTGAAACTTGGGTTGTGTATGAAAGAGAATTAACGAAGCAAGGGAAGAGTCGCTTCGATTTTTCACGTGACCAATTGTATAGTCAAGTTTGGAATTTTGTACAAGAAAAACGCGGCAATATGGAGCTGCAATTGCGCGCGTTAGGTGTTAGTGCGTCATGGAAGCATTTGACATTCACTCTGGACGAAAAAGTTATCAACACCGTATACGACACATTTAAGAAAATGTGGGATGACAATTTAGTTTACAGAGGTGAGCGAATTGTCAATTATTGTACCGAACACCAAACCAGCTTTGCCGACATCGAGGTAGAACATAAGAATGAAAAAGGGAAGTTGTGGAAAATAGCTTACCCGACATTAGATAAAATTGGCGAGATTATCGTAGCTACTACGCGCCCAGAAACTATGCTCGGCGACGTCGCTGTGGCAGTTCATCCAGATGATGAGCGATACAAAAAATTGATTGGAACTCGCATTTTACTGCCGATTGTCGATAAGGAAATTCCTATCATCGCAGACGAATA
>CALIRX010000021.1 GCA_938042055.1 uncultured Candidatus Saccharibacteria bacterium | reverse complement strand
GGCCTTATCGTCTAACGGTTAGGACACCAGGTTTTCATCCTGGCAATCCGGGTTCGATTCCCGGTAAGGTCACCATGTAACAGACAAAAGGCCTCACTGGTCTTTTTTATTTGTTTTTAATCTTGCAAGGAGCCTATGCTTACTATAAAATGATGCTAAGATAGTAGTAGCAGTAGGGTAGGGATCTAATGATAAAGAGTAGCGCGATAAAAACAAAACACGCAAACGTTAGAAAGGTCCAGGACGGTAAAAGATTGCCTAAAAACACTCCTGTGCAAAAAGTACACTCTAAACTAAAATCCACCCGAAAGCGTATATTAAAATTCTGGATTATAGCTGGAGCTGCTATATTAATAGCTGCTATCTACTTGCTCATCAATGGCGGTGCCTTGGTAGAGCAACATAAAATGGCGCAATACCTTAAGGAAAAGTATGGGAAAGAGTTTATAGTAGAAAATTATCGCATTGAGGGTGGCGGTATTGGAGTTGAGGGCGATCCGTATGTGGATGCTTATCCGGTTGATGATAGTAGTCTGAGGTTTGAAGTGTGGAATAGAGCTGACTATAGAAAAGGCGAGAGTGCTTACTCTGATACCTATCCAGATCGTATTTGGGAAAGAGAGTGTAGGAATGATATAGCTAACCTAGTTAGCAAGCAGTTTGGCGGTAGAGCTAGACTTAAATCAATAAGAATAAACAGCAATATAGAGGTTGGCAGAGCTATTACGAAAAACATACCCTCATATAAAGATGCATTTAATAAATTTGGCAGAAAAATATATATGACAATATCTTTAGAGAATGACGTTAATTTTGATGATTTGTCAGAGTATATATATAGAGTGATTTCTGAAATAAGAAAGCAAATGGGCGTAATGCTGGCTATAGACTATCATGATTCACTACATGAGCTATGGCTGGAAGATCAGGACATTAGCAATATAGAATCTTCGAGTGACGTAGATAAATATATAAAGAGGAGGTGGAGTGAACATAACTAATGAACAGTATTTGGCCTTAAGCGCGCAGATCGGCCTTATCTTGTTGGCTTGCCGCGCCGTTCCAAAACCGTTTGCACTCGGTCAAATAACTGTTTTGAGATAATGCCTTTGTGCTTGCCCTCGTGTATTTCGCTTAAGTAGCGAAAGTGTCCATAGTAAAACGGATTTGCCAGCGTGTGCGCCACGTGTGTGCGCGAATGGGGTTTATTGCCAGTC
The DNA here is from genome assembly GCA_938042055.1 of uncultured Candidatus Saccharibacteria bacterium. Classification (GTDB taxonomy): domain Bacteria; phylum Patescibacteriota; class Saccharimonadia; order Saccharimonadales; family Saccharimonadaceae; genus Nanosynbacter. Next base: position 7,936 of record CALIRX010000021.1, on the reverse strand, counting down.
GTTTTCTTGCCGCACATCCGCCCAGAAAACCCTTTACCTTTTTCTAGTAAAATTACGGTGGGGGAAATTACAAAAATATGCAAAGGGTTTTCTGGGCTGGAGCTACCTATTACTGACTAACATACTCAAGTGCCGTGATAAGTGTTCCGAAATACAATTCACCTTGAGGCACTAAGTTATTAGCCGCCGCGTCCCGGGTGATTTCTTTGAAATTATCTAGCGAGCGCCATTCGTACGAATCAACCTCGCCATCGACAAAGGTGAAGTTTTCATCGCCACTGAGCTGGTAAAGGAACACATTTACGATGTCTCGTGGGTCTTTCTCGATGATGCGAACAGCTTGCACAAAATGCAGCTCAGATTCGTCAATTGTAAGCCCCATTTCCTCTTTAGTCTCTCGCACAGCTGCTTGCACTGGTGTTTCTCCGATATTGATATGCCCGCCTGCCGAAATATGAAACCAGCCTGGCTTATTGGGCTTCGTCAATGAACGCTTTTGTAGCAGTATGTTCACCCCGCCTTCGTCAATCTTCCAAAACCACACATGAGCGTTGCTCATGATTAGGCTTTTATCAGAGTTAAATTCTTCTTTGGGCGCGCCTTTGCCGTCTACAGGCGTGCCGTTGTTATTGTAAATTTGCCATAATTCGTTGTCGTGCATATATGGTATCCTCGCTAGAATATATTCTAATATCTAGATATCAGTATACGTGATAGACGGGGTTGTCGTCTATTCTTAAGAAGTATGCTAGAATATGCGAATTAATAACCTATTTTTGCGCAAATAACTAATTGCTTATTGTGGCGAGTTTTTTCATTGTTGTTTCGTAGTTTCTTTGGCAGCGGACTCATCGTCAGTCCGAGACATCATTTCAGAATAGGCTTCAAGTATATCGCTCTCCTTATATTTCGGTTTATGTGAGCGCTCGATTGCATACCAGATTGTTACGGGTATCAGCAGGGCGGTGTTTATGCAATATATCGTAATTGCAGCTTCTATAGACCCAACGATATTTATAAATACTCCCGTATAGAATAAAAAGAAAATAATTACAGTAGTTGATCCGAAAATAAAGAACAGAATTTTTGAAATAATATATTTATCTATTTCTGGCATAATATTTATATTCTAGCATTAAGGAAATGGGTAGGCTAGTTTATGTGGTTATGTTGACCGTACGGATAGCTATCGGCTATAATAATGCTAACGGTAATTTTATATGGAATGTAATAATACGGGTGTTCTAGTTGCGCAGGCTGATAAGATTGATGACCTTGATTCCAGACCGATCGCTATCAGGGCTACAAATGTAATCAAGAAGTATAAAGTTGGCAAGCAAATAATTAGAGCTATCGATGATGTTTCAGTAGACATTCACGAAGGTGAATTTGTGGCTCTTGTTGGTCCAAGCGGCAGTGGTAAAAGCACTTTACTGCATTTACTTGGTGGACTAGATAAGCCTACGTCTGGTGAGATTGTTGTAGGAGGGAAAAACGTTTCCAGTATGAATGACCGTCAACTGTCTAAGTTTCGCAACCAGACAATTGGATTTGTTTTCCAATCGTTTTATCTGCAGCCTTTTTTGACGTTGCGCCGTAATATTGAAGTCGCTTCAATGCCTCAGCGCATGAAGCAGGCGGAGCGCAAGCTACGTATTGAATCATTAGCTCGACAAGTTGGCTTGTATGATCGGCTAAGTCACCGCCCTCACGAACTTTCCGGTGGACAGATTCAGCGCGCTGCTATCGCCAGAGCTTTGCTTAATAGGCCGTCTATTATTCTGGCGGATGAGCCAACTGGCAATCTGGATTCTGCCAACAGTCGCGATATTATTAGTTTATTCCAGCAAATTCGAGAGCAATATCATGCAACGATTATTATTGCTACGCACGATAATGAAATTGCCGCCCAGGCTGATCGTGTCATTGCCCTAAAAGATGGGAGATTGTGTGATTAGGCTAGCCGATATAGTACTGTTGACTTATACAAAATTACGCGCTCGTAAAATACGTACATTTATTACGGTATTGTTGGCGAGTATGTTGTTCGGCGTCCTTATTTCAGCTTCCCTGATTGCTAACGGTTTCTTTCGTGGTATTGATTCGTTTCGTAAAGAGGGGTTGACTAGTCGTTACATCGTAAGTGTCACTAACGCACCATCAAATGTCGATGGGTTTTATAAGACTATTCGTGACCCTAATCTTATTGCCGAGGCGAAAAAACGCTATGAATTACTCGTTTCACAAAAAGCCGCCGAGTCAAAGCGACTTAATCTGGAATATTCCTATATCAATGATCGGCCGCCGTATTCACAGTCTGCTGACGGTACTGTGCAGCTATCTATTAATGACCAAAACGGTATTACCGCTCAATTACTAAAAGAGAAATATAGCGCCATGCCGGCTTTTGACGATGCAAAACTCTCTCGTTTAGCTAAGGGATATGGTGCTATTAAATTTTTTACTGAAGAATTTTATAGTGTCAAAAAAGGCTCAGCACTAGTACCTCTTATTGATGGTAAAGAGTTGTTCTTTGACACTTCGGATGAAGCGGAGGTGAACGCTAATTATGAAAATCCTCCTGTAAATAGCTCAAGTATTGTTATTGCACCACCTGAAATTACAGATAATATTATGCTTCCTAACAATGCTGGCTGGAAGCCTGATGGGTCGAGTTTACCTATAATCTTGCCGCAAAATGTTATTGAGCGTTTACTGAAGCTGGAAAAGTTGCCGGCAAGTGCGAGTGCTGAGGCTAAATTTGAGCGCCTTAAAAATATTCGTGACAATATAACTAACTTGAGTTTTAAAATGTGTTACCGAAATAGCGCCTCACTGGAGCTGATACAGCAGGTCTTGCAACAAAATAAAGAGATCGCAGCAAATCAAAATAACAAGGATTATAAAAAGCCAAGCCTTTTGTATGGACTACCCAATCCTACAACATGTGAAAATACTCCTGTAATAAGCGATAAACGTACGGCAGAGGAGAAGAAGCAGGCGGCAAACCAAGAGCTGTTTGATGCAAGATTTGGTAAAGAAACAACTGCTGTAAGCAAATTTATTACTTTTAAAGTGGTTGGTATGTCTCCTGGCGATAGTGAAGTGCTAAATCCAGAGCAGAAACAGCAGCGCGAGAAGGCTCGCACTGCTAACGATATGATTTCTGAAGTATTACACACGGAAGGTGTTGGGCAGGTTATACCGCGCTCACTATACGATAAGCTACCTAATAAAGCCGATTATGCTGATTTATTTACATATGAGCCACTTTATATTATGGGCAATGAGGATAATAAACATCGTTTTGTTGAGTTTGCAAATGCCAGTGATGCGCAAAAGTTTATAGATGAGCAGGGCTGTACTGTCCAGTATGATAATTCTTGTAAGCCGATTGGTCGTTTATATCAATCTAATTTGGCATTTAGTAATAGCGTTGCTTTGGATGATATGCAGAACATATTTAAGCAGTGGTCGATCTATGCTATGTTGGTAGTTATAGTATTGGCTGCGCTTATTATGTGGATTACTATCAGTCGTACAATTGTGGATGATAGACATGAGACGGCGGTATTTCGTGCTATTGGCTTTAATCGTATTGATATCGTGTCGATATATATACTATATACGATAATTATATCTATATTAGTAGCTATGTTCGCTCTTGCTATCGGCTTTATTGGTGCGTATCTCCTGGATAAGCAATTTGCACCACAGCTTACAGCACAGGCGCAATATAGCTTCGGTTCTATTAATTCAAATAGGGTGATACGACTTATAGCCGTGGATATGCGACAGATAATCTTTATTGTAAGTACATGTATTCTCACTGGATTATTTAGTGCTATATTGCCATTAATACGCAACATGCGTCGCAGTCCAATTCGAGACATACGAGAGTTTCAGTAGCTATTTTTATAATTTTATCTCAAATACTACTATTACGTGTGCAGATGCGGGCTACATCAGGACCTGTAGGATCGGGTAGCTCGTGAGAAGACCTGAGCCAAGTCTATAAACTGGCTCTTTTTCCTGTCGAGACACTATGTTGTTGAGCTGTATTTTGCAATGGTATATGTTAGAGGTCGGTTGTTTTTTGTTTCTTCTGAATTTGCTATAGTTGATTTTATTAAACGTATTCTCGATATTGAACAAGTATTATAAGGTTCTCTGGCGCCATTTTTCATCACTGTTATTTCGTGATATAATTTTAAAAATGAGTGATAATATATTTAAACGAACAAAAATATTAGCAACAATTGGGCCAGCAACGTTCAGCCAAGAAAAGGTTTACCAATTGTTGGAGGCCGGCGTTAACGGCATCCGTATGAACTTTAGCCACGGCGCTAACGAGGAGCGAATTGAGCAGATCGATTGGGTGCGTACAGCTAGTAAACAGTTGGGCAAGCCTGTCGCAATCCTACAAGATTTGCAAGGTCCGAAGATTCGCTTGGGCGTTTTGAAAGATAACATGCTGAATGTTAAGGTTGGCGATATGTTGGTCTTGGACTCAGAAATTACTGAGCATGACGGCAGCTTCAATTTGCCAGTGCAGTACAATTTGGCGGAGAAGATGAAAGTCGGTGAGCCACTTTACATGTTTGACGGCAAGATCAGGACGGTTGTACGAGAAATTGTTAGTCCAACTGCAATTCGCGTAGAGGTTCAGAACGACGGTTTTTTGATGAGCCGTAAGGGTTTGAATTTGCCAGACACAGATTTTGGTGGCGATATTCTTACTCAGAAAGATATTAACGATTTGGAATGGGGCGCAAGCCAAGATTTTGATTACGTTGCATTGAGCTTTATCCAAAAAGCTGATGATATTATTGATTTGCGTCGTCGATTGACAGACCTGGGTTCGACGGCCAATATTATTGCCAAGATTGAGACTAAGTCTGCTGTTGATCCAGAGAATTTGGAGGAAATCGTTAAGGCTAGTGACGGTATTATGGTCGCTCGCGGTGACTTGGCGGTGGAAGCTGGCGCGGAAATTGTCCCAGTTGTACAGCGTCGAATTATTGCCTTGTGTCGTAAATATTGTAAGTTAGTAATCGTTGCAACACAAATGATGGGTAGTATGGTTGACAATCCAGAACCAAGTCGCGCTGAAGTAAGCGACGTTGCCAATGCTGTAATCCAAGGCGCTGATGTAGTTATGCTGTCTGATGAGACTGCCAATGGTAAATATCCTGTTGAAACCGTTCGTGCAATGCGCAAGACTATTATCTACACTCAAGAACACAGTGAAGTGATGTTGGTAGAAAAGGCTGAAATGCGTGAAAAAACTGACGCGATTTTAAGCTACACAGCAGCTCAATTGGCAAGGAGAATTAAGGCTCGAGCTATTATTGCGGAAACACACACTGGCGCTACTGCAATTAATGTTGCCGCATATCGTCCGAACTTGCCAATTGTTTGTGTGACCGAAGATGTGAAGACCGCGCAAAAGTTGGCGCTAAGGTACGCTTCTCGTCCATATATTCGACCAAACGACCCAAATGCGGCAACTAAGTTAGCTGATGAGTTGAAACAAGAAGGCTATTTCGGCACAGACCCAGTTACGGTTGTGCTTGTTAGTGGCCACAATCCAGAGCCAGGTAAAACTGACAATATCCAAGTCAAAACGTTGTCATAAGGAGAATTTGGGTGGGCAGAAAATTTCCGAAGCAAACAATTCGCGATGTTGATCTACGTGGAAAAACTATTCTTCTGCGAGCAGATTATAATGTGCCACTAACAAAGCGTGGTCAGATTTCTGATGATCTAAGAATTCGCGCTTCGCTGCCCACGCTCCGATATTTGCTGGAGCAGAATTGCAAGATTGTTATCATGTCTCATCTGGGGCGACCAAAAGGTAAGGATCTTAAGTTTAGTCTGAAAGTTGTCGCAGATCACCTGTCCAAGTTGCTGAGCCGTCCGGTAGAATTGCTGGATGATTGCGTGGGCGAAGCTGTTCATCAAGCCGTTCGCCGCGCGCCACGAGGCAGTATTCTTATGTTGGAGAATTTACGCTTTTATGACGAGGAGGAGGCTGATGATTTAACATTTGCCAAGTCAATTCAACGCGCTGTCCGAGCGGATTATTTTGTGCAAGACGGATTTGCGGTCGCACACAGGGCGCACGCCAGCACTCATGCGATTACATTGTGTGTTCCAGGGCTAGCGGGATTACTATTAGAAAAAGAATATGTAACTATCACCGAGGCGATGAATAAGCCAAAACGTCCGTTGGTTGCGGTTATTGGCGGCGCGAAAGTTAGCGATAAAATATTACTGATTAAGCGTCTGATTAAAAAGGCGGATCGGATTTTAATTGGCGGCGCCATGTCAAACACGTTTTTACATTGTCGTGGATTTAATGTCGGCAAGAGTGTGTTTGAGCCAGGAATGGAAAAGGTTGTCGCGGAAATTTATGATTTGGCGGCGGCTAAGGTTGGTGTAGAGAATGTTGACGATTTTTTGGTGTTGCCGATTGATGTGGCGGTTGCGCCAGAGATTTCTAAAGATTTTCCTCGTCAAGAAGTTAATATTGATAAAATAAAGAACTCAGATATGGCGCTGGATATTGGAAGTCAGACAATTGAGAAATTCACGAAAATACTGGCCGGCGCGAAGATGGTTATTTGGAATGGTCCGCTGGGCTATGCTGAAATTGATAATTTTGCAATCGGTTCAGCGCGAGTGGCGCTAGCTATTGCCCAGAATAAAGAAGTAGTTTCAATAGTCGGCGGCGGAGATACAGCTGATTTTATATTGAAATGGGACGGGCATGACGGCGCCAATTTTACCCATGTTTCCACTGGTGGCGGAGCTAGTATGGCCTTGATGGCTGGTAAAAAATTGCCTGGAATTGAAAGTTTACTAGACGCATACGGTTTGAGGTGATAAACTAAGCATAAGGATTATCTCATGAGAAAAAAGTTAATCATTGGTAACTGGAAAATGAACTTCAATATGCAAGAGGCTAGCTTATATTTGCATAAGCTGATGAATACGCTGCCATCGCATAGAGATGTTGAAGTGGTGCTGGCGCCTACTATTTTGACGCTGCAGAGTTTGAGTTTGCAAATTAATCGTCGAATCGCTAAGTTGGCGGCTCAGAATTGCTATTGGCGAGATTCGGGGGCGTATACGGGAGAAATTCCAGCGGCGCATCTTCGTGGAATTGCTGACTATGTGATAATTGGACATTCGGAACGTCGCTATATTTTCATTGAAAGCGAAAAAGATATTCGACTGAAAGTTCAGGCGGCAATTCGAAATCGTATTCATCCGATTTTGTGTGTTGGTGAGACGATTCAAGAGAAGACTCTTGGCGAAACGAAGGACGTTCTGGCTGATCAATTGACTAGCGGTCTGGCTAACGTGACGGCAGACGAGCTGGATGAAGTGGTTATTGCGTATGAGCCAGTTTGGGCGATCGGTACTGGCGACAGTGCTAAAGCGTCTGATGTAAAAAAAGCTACACAGATGATTCGACGACATATTTCTCATTTGTATGGTAAAAAAGCGGCAGAATCAGTTCGAGTTGTTTATGGTGGAAGTATTACGTCAATAAATGCCGCAGATTATTTAGCAATTGATGAACTTGATGGTTTATTGGTTGGGGCAGCCAGTTTGGATGCATATCAATTTAAGGAGATAATCTCGAAAGCACATAAAGGTTAAAAAATAGGGGGCATATGACAGATATTGATTTTGATGAGTTGGATAGAGCGGTAAGCTCTCTTATGGATAAGCAGCGAGAAAAGGAAGCTCCAGTGGTAGTTAATGAAAATAATAGCGAGGTTTCTGTATCTGCGCCCGTAGAGGAAAAACCTGTGCCAGAGAATTCTATTGGCACTAGCTTTGCACCTCCAGTAACTCCATTTACGCCTTCGTCTGTTGCTTCTGCTCCTTTATCATCGATCTCTCAGCCTGAAGCAAAAAAAGA
>CALIRX010000020.1 GCA_938042055.1 uncultured Candidatus Saccharibacteria bacterium | reverse complement strand
CCGCAGTTAAGTAGCTTTGTAGTCCGAGCGTATCGTAGGCTGCGTGAATAAGTTTAGCAAGCCCAGTTTCCTTGACGCCGTAACTTTCTAATAGTTCTTTGGCATCATTTTCGGATAGACCTTTCAGTTCTTCTTCCAATTTTGCGCAGACAAAAACGGCTTTTGCTGGGCTGGCAAGTTCGGTTAGTCGGCTCTGTAGGTCGGAATTGTTCAATCCTTCTTCGTCGACATTAAACGCGTAAATTACTGGCTTGGCGGTGAGTAAATGTAAGTCGGAAATTGCCTCAAAATCCACATCTGACAGGGCGGAAATTGGTGCGCCTTTTTGTAAATTGTCGATTAAAGATTGCAGATATTCAACTTTTTGGCGAGCTTTTGGGTTTGCTTTGGCTTCTTTTTGAAGTTGGGGCAGGCGTTTTTCAAGAGTTTGCAAATCAGCCAGAATCAGCTCAGTATTGATAATGTCAATATCCTTTTTTGGGTCAATTGGCGCTTCATCGTGGCGCAAAATTTTTGAATTTTCGAACGCACGGACAACGTGGATAATCGCGTCGCACTCTCTGATGTTGTGAAGAAACTTATTGCCCAAACCTTCACCCTTAGACGCGCCAGCAACCAGCCCCGCGATATCGACGAAAGTGACGGTGGCTGGAATAATTTTTTGCGCGTGATAAAGATCGGCTAAAATTTGCAGGCGATCATCTGGTACGGGAACAATTCCTGTGTTCGGCTCAATTGTCGCAAACGGATAATTAGCCGCCAAAATATCATTATTTGTTAAAGCGTTAAAAAGTGTCGACTTGCCGACATTTGGTAAACCAACGATTCCAATAGATAAACTCATATATTTATTATATCATCTGCGGAATCTTTGATATAATTATAAGCATGAGAAGAAAATACTCATTGCCTAAGGTGGGCATGCTGGCAATAGTAGTGGCTTTGGTTATTTCGGTAACGGCTTTTTTTATCTATACGTACGCGGCGCCAAGCTCGCCAAATTGGACGATAACTGGTAAATCCTGGGTTACTAAGCAATTTAATCCAGAAGACACTACCAACTTCGGATCTAATTGGACTGTCGCTCCAGGGAGATTAAAGAATGTAAAGCCTGGTGATACTGTTGACTGGTGGCATAGTCTTTTTGTTAGTGGCGGGCCTACTGATAATGTTATAACTGGCGTTCAGCAGGATGTATTTGATATTAGATCGAACCAGCCGATGGATAATGATGTCAGTCTGAACGACAGGGGGGCTTGGCATAATGAAAAATCCCGATGGTTTAACGTTATGACGAATTGGAAGGATTATGCTTGGAAACGAATGAACAATCCAAAGGAAGTGGATTATCACACTACCTCTATGGAAGCGTTGAACGGAAAATCTAGATTAGAGGATGTTCGTGGTCCGCTTGGAGAAAATAAATTTATGTTTACGCGAGTTATTCGAAAAGAAGACATGGGTAAGCGTATCTGTCAGCGAATCTACTGGGATAGGCGTAATTCTTTGGCGCCAACCGGCTGGGTGTATTCGTCATATGCCTGTGCTGAGGTTCCGTACGATTATGACGTAGAGCCTTCAGTTAGTGTTAATTCGGATTATATTGACGCAGAAAATGTCACGAAAATTGAGGGAATAAATGCTGGGTTGAATAACAAAGGGACTTTAAAGACTCAAAATTCTTCGTATGCACTTGCTCGGTTTGTTGTAAGAGGGGCTGAAGTATCGGAGCTTACAGGAAAGAGTAATGAGGTTTCACTTCCTGGGGGTACTGCTGATGATGATTGGCCGTGTGCGGTCGTGCGACTGATTAAAGGACAATATAGAGATAGCTTAAATATTGATAGCGGCGCGTGTAGAAAAATTGTTCAAAACACTGGCAATCAATTAAACACTGGTCAGACTCCAGTGGCTACAAATCAGGTAGATAATCTGGATAGAGTTAAGCTAAGCGCTAACGACAGCCTATGTTATGTGGTTATGGTCAGTAATTACAACGGTTCGGCTCCTTCTACGGATTTTAAATACGCGGTTAAGTGTATCAGATCCTCAAAAAGACCGAAAGTACAGGTTTGGGGTGGTGATATTAAGACAGATAAAGAGGTTATTACCAGCAGGACATCAAACAATGTGAATGTTCCTGATGAGAATCTTAGTCGTATTGAGTTAGATAAGACCTCTATACGAGCAAGGGGACTGTGGGGTACAGGTTTAGACAAAGATGGTAATAAAATTGGAGACGATGTTCATTTTAGTCCTGGTGAATATGGATATAAGGGTGGTAATATGGATGATAAACATTGGTCAATAGTTTGTGCCGAGGATCAATATGGCGGTAATGGAAACCAGAGAGCATATAAGAAGTCTACTAAAAAACCAGACTATCTTCCGAGTTGTCATGGTGATGCGACTAACTTAAAAGACGACTATCAAGCAAGGACGATTGTAACGACACAGTGGCGCGCTCCTAGTGGAGACGATGTATTGCAGGACGGTTATATTACATGTAAACCCGATTCTATGTATTACGATATAGTTGGTGACGCATCGCTCGTCTATAATCCTGATTATTGCAAGAGGGGTGTTTGGAGAACGTCTGACTCTGCAAAATGGATTGGTATAAACAGCTTTGGTCGGCATACGCATTCTAATAGTAAACCGGATCCGGCTCATCTAAATTGTCATGATAATTCTCGTCCTATAGTAGAGATTATCCCGTGCTCAAATACATACGTCTTTAGATTGAAGGGTATTAATTTAGAAGGGTTAAAAGATGCTAAGAGTCTGGAGATCGGTTTTAGTGGAGCTGTAGATAACCTCGTTAAGGTGAAGATCAACGGTTATGAGATGAAAACGTTGGGTAATGATAACGGCTCCAGACCTGAAGGAGTTCAGTATTTTGGTTGGGGTCTTCCGGGCTATGCTGGAAATTCTCGATTTACCGCTGAGACGCAGCCAGGCACTGTTTTATATGAGAATAATAACTTCATCGATATTTATGTAAAATCTAATCCGTCACATATGGGACTACTGATCGAGGATATAACATTGGCGTATAAGATGGCCTATACGAATCAGAATGTGTACGGTTCTTGGGGTGAATATGGAATTATTGCCAATGGCAAGGCGGATTCGGCTTCGGGGGCTGGATTGTCATCGTCGTTTAATGGTCGCTCGGGCGTGACGCCGCGTGACTATAATAAGCTAACTTTTGCCAATATTCCAAAGTACGGTAATTTCAGTAGCACCAGTTCGGTTCCAGATAATTTTACTTTGCCGTCGGTTGGCGGGACGAGAGGCAATATCTCTGGCAATGTAGATGTGAATAGTCTAGCTTCGGGTGAATATAACGCTGGAAACGTAACCTTAACGGGGTCAAAATTAAGCGTAGGCAAGAGTATAGTCATAAAGTCCTCGGGCGTAGTTAGGATTTCGGGCGACTTACTATACACAGACACGAATGATGTGCGCCAATTGCCACAACTAATTATCTACGCGAAAAATATTATCATAGAGCCTTCGGTTGGAGAGGTGAATGCTTGGTTGATTACTCAGAAAGACGGATATGTTAGTACTTGTGGCGTGGTAATTAGCTTCGGAGATTGGCTAAGTGGAGTTTCTGAATCTTCTTGCGGTAAGAAGCAACTGAAGGTTAACGGACCAATTAAAACTGGACGCTTGTTCTTGCGACGAACGTATGGTGGAAAACATGCTTCATCTGCAAAGAATGATCCGAATATGCACCCTGGAACTCCAGCAGAAATCATCAATTTGAGGGCTGACACTTATATTTGGGCTTACAATAATTATCGAAACACTGGCGCGATCAGTACGATGAATGTTCGCGAATTGCCGCCAAGATATTAAAAGTTTGCAAATTAAAACGCTAATGTATATAATTACTATTAGTTATGAAATTAGCAAAAGGGTTGGGCGAATTCTTCGGACTGGACATCGATACGAATGCGGTGCGGGTGGTTCAATTGTCTCGTACTGGCACGGGATGGAGTTTGTCGCATTACGGTTATACGCCAGTTGATTCTAAGATAACGAGCGGCGATTCTCCAGAGGCTAAGCGACGCTTGGGTGAGGCTATTATGACTGCTGTTGGTCAAGCTGGAATTAAGACCTCTAATGTAGCTGTTGGGTTGCCGTCAAATAAGACATTCTCGACTATTATTGATGTGCCAAAGGTTTCTGAGCAGGAATTGAAAGCAATGATGAAATATCAAGTTGATCAATATATTCCAATGTCTTTGGATGAGGCAGAAGTTGACTGGGCTTTATTGGGTGATAGTTTGCATGCTCAGAATCAGTATGAGATTTTACTGACAAGTACAGCGAAGTCTTATGCGGAAGAGCGTCTGGAATTAGTTGAAAATCTTGGCTTCAATGTGATTGCCGAAGAGCCGAACGCTATTGCTATGGTTCGCTCTTTATCGGCTACCGATTCTCAGGATGCGCGTTTGATTATCAATATGGGCGAAAATTCAACGGATTTGGCGGTCGTCTATAATGGGGCACCGCGGCTTATTCGTATGATTCCAACTGGGCTTTCGTCTTTGGTTCGATCGGCGGTTCAGAATCTTAGCGTCCAGGAAGATCAAGCTCGTCAATTTATTTTGAAATTTGGTTTGGCGCCGGATAAATTAGACGGTCAAGTGTTAAGGGCTATCGATTCAACTCTCGACAATTTTTCTTCAGAGCTAGTAAAATCTATAAAGTTTTTCCAAACTCGATATCCAAGCGTAGCAGTTTCTGGAATTTTGTTATCAGGATTTGGTTCAGCTATTCCGCAACTTGATGGATATGTGATGAATAAAACCGGAGTCCAGTCAATTACCGCAGATCCATGGCAGCGCGTTCAAGTTTCTCAGTCGGATCAACAGCAATTGGCGCCGATTGCTTCAGAATTCGCTATTGCCGTAGGGCTGGCACAAAGGAGTAATATATCATGATTGAGATAAATCTTCTCCCAAACGTTAAGCGCGAGCTATTGAAGACTCGGGCTATGCGCAATCGGGTTATTTCAATATCGTTTTTGGTGGGCGGTGCTTCGATTGCGGCAGTAGTTGTTCTGGCGTTGATTTTGGGCAGCCAAATTGCAGCCGAGGCGGTCCAGAGTGGAGTTATCAAAGATAGGAACGATAAATTGATGGCGGTCGAGGATCTTAATAAGGTCGTAACGATTCAACATCAATTAACAAAGATTAATGAGCAACATTCTGGAAAGAAGATTAATTCAAGAATCTTTGATGTTGTAACGGCGGTTAATCCGGTTGCGCCAAATAATGTTAGCTTTTCGGATATAAAAGTCAATCCTGGGTCAAAAACTATTACTCTGGAGGGTAGCGCGGTTAATGGCTATAGTGCGTTAGAGACTTTAAAGAAAACCATCTTGAATACGAAGGTCCAGACTACTGACGGCGATAAAAGTTCCGAGGTTAGTCTGACTAAGGAAATAAAAGATGGTGATACTAGTTTTGGAGAGAACTCAGAAGGTAAAAAAGTGTTACAATTCTCATTCTCGTTTGAATATGCGGAAGAATTACTAGCACCTGCAAATAACGGCACAGTTTCCGTATTGACGCCGACTGGTAAGGTTGATGTGACAGATTCACGTCAGGGAATTCCGGATAGCTTGTTTAAGAGTAACTCGAAAAAACAGGAGAAGAAATAATGGCGACCGATAATAAAGAAGTTGCAATACGCAAGCGTCAACAGATTGATTCGTCAAAAAAGACTATGTTTATTTTTGTGGCTTCTGCGGCATTTTTGGCGGGAATTGCGCTTGTTGTGAGTATATTTTTGGTGCAGCAAATCGTATTTCATTCGAAGATTCTTCTGGAGAAGCAAAATACAATTTCTCGTCTAGATAAAAACCTGTCGTCGGTTGACGAGCTAAAGAAGAATATTAGAGTCTTAGATACGAATACTGCACTTAATTCTATAAAATCAAGCAGCGAAAGTAATGCTCTTCAGACGATACTGGATGCGTTGCCAGATAATGCGAACGCCGATGCTCTTGGTGCTTCGTTGAAGAATAAATTTATTGACACGACTACTGGTGTGACTATTCAAAATCTGACCGTTGCTCAATCTGGATCTGATAGTGAAAGCTCTGAGTCAACATCTGAAAACGTCATATCATTTACTATGGAAGTGAGTGGTCCAGCTGAAAAATTGAAAGAATTGTTAACTAAGTTAGAGGCGTCTATTCGAGTCATTGACCTAAAGACCGTGGAAATCCAGCGAAATGAGGATAGATTGAGTTTGGTAGTTCGAGGTGTCGCTTATTACGAGCCAGCACAAACAATACAATTAGAGAATAAGGTGGTTAAGCCATGAAGAAAACAGACATAGCAATGGTAATATTGATCGCGGGTGTGGGTGTGGCAATCGGCTATATTGTCGCCTCTAACATCTCGTTCTTAAAAGTCCCAGAATCTGGCACAAAAGTACAGACTATTCGAGAAATATCACCTGATGTCGAAAAACCAAACCCAGCGATTTTTAATAATAATGCGATAAATCCAACTGTTGAAATATTCGTAGGTCAAGATGCAGCCAAATAGAGAAGGGGTGTAAATGGCTTTACTGACGGACGACATCCAAGATAAGTTGATCGAGCTGCTCGTAAACGAGGGGCTTATTGAGAAGTCTGTCATTGATGATGCCTTAAAGCGCGCCTCTGAGAGTGGCAAACCTCTGTTTAGTTTGCTTAGCGAAGAGGGGTTGCTTGACAATGAACTATTAGTTCATGGCGTGGCTCAAGTTTCGGGTGTGCCGTATGTCAATCTGTCGAATAGTGTTATTAGTCAGGATATTTTATCTCTATTGCCGTCTGACGTTGCTGAGAGATTTATGGCTGTGCCGCTGGCCGAAGTTCAGAACCGACTAGCGGTAGCGATGATCGACGCGAATAATGTTCAAGCGGTGGACTATTTGTCGAATCGCATCCAGCGTCCGATAAAAGTTTTCATGGCCTCAGAAGAGAGTGTTCGTCACGTCTTGGATCAATATAAGACTGACTTGTCGTCTGTTAATGTGGCTGCACAGGCTTCACAGGAAGAGTCTTTGTCGGAGGCTGGCAATATTAAAACGATTGTCCAAGATTCACCGATATCACGAGCATTATCGACAATTTTGGAGTATGCGGTAAAAAGTCATGCGTCCGACGTGCATATTGAGCCATTAGAGAAGGCTTTGAAGATTCGTTGTCGTGTTGACGGTGTTTTGCGTGAGATTATGCAGCTTCCAAAGAGCATTGAGCCGGCGCTAGTTAGTCGTATTAAGATTCTTTCCAATCTGAAAATTGACGAGCATCGGATTCCTCAGGATGGTCAATTCGCGGTTAATGTTGCGGGTAAAGAAGTTGACCTCCGTATCGCTATCTCTCCTGTCGTTTGGGGCGAGCAAGTAGTTATTCGTCTGCTTGATAAGAGTGGAAGTTCTTTCAACTTGGAAGACATGGGCTACGCTGGGCGCGCATTAAGAACGATTCGCAAGGGAATTAAGCGACCAAATGGAATGATCTTGACGTCGGGTCCAACTGGTTCTGGTAAGTCAACGAGTTTGTACGCGTTGATCAAGGAGATTAAGGATGACACCGTGAATATTGTGACGCTTGAAGATCCGGTTGAGTATAAGATGGATGGCGTCAATCAGATTCAGGTGAACGCAGAAGTTGGTTTGACGTTTGCTTCTGGATTGCGCTCAATTTTGCGCCAAGACCCAGATATTGTGATGGTTGGTGAGATTCGCGATAACGAAACAGCGAATTTGGCTATTCAGGCAGCCTTAACGGGACACTTGGTTTTCTCAACACTTCACACTAATTCCGCCGCTGGAGTGCTGCCGCGTTTGTTGGATATGGGGATCGAGCCGTTTCTTATCGCCAGTACGGTTAACACAATCATCGGTCAGCGTTTGGTGAGGCGAGTGGCTCGCCGTCGAGATATTTATCAATCATCACCACTGGAAACGCAGGCAATTCGTGAAGCGGTTGGTGGATTATTGCCGCAAACAAGGGAGCAGGTTGCTCAATACGCGCAAGATTTGGGATATGAAAGTTTGCCACTAGCGACGCAGACGTCGTTTGCCTTGGCGAAAGGAAAAGATACGCCGCAAACTCCTCGCGGTTATGCTGGTCGAGCTGGTTTATATGAGGTCATGGATATTACTGAAGAGATTCAGAATTTGATTGTTAAGCGTGCAACTTCAGCGGAAATCCAGCGAACGGCAATTCAGCAAGGTATGATTACGATGCGTCAAGATGGTTATCTGAAGGCGTTGAACGGAATAACGACAATAGAAGAAGTTAATAGGGTAGCGGCGGATACCGCGTAAAAGGAGGAAACATGAATAATCAAGAATTGCGAATTGAGATTTTGTTGGAGGAAGTCGTTAAAAAGCGAGCTTCAGACCTTCATATTCAAGTTGGTTTGCCGCCAATGCTACGAATTGACGGTGCGCTTATGCCGGCCGCCGGAACTCAGCCATTGGACGAGCCCGCGGTTGAGAGGTTAGTGTTCCAGATTCTTGATGAAGATCAGCGGCAGATTTTGCTAAAAGATAAGGAATTCGACTTTTCGTTTGCGTTTGGCACACTGGGGCGATTCCGAGTTAATGCCTTCCATGAGCGTGGCAATTTGGCTGCAGCTCTACGTTTGATTCCAAATGAAATTAAGTCGGCGTCTGAACTGGGTATGCCGCCAGTTGTTAATACGTTTGCGGATTTTCCTCGCGGTTTGGTGTTGGTCACTGGTCCAACTGGTTCCGGTAAGTCAACGACTTTGGCGGCGCTGGTTGATAAAATTAATTCTGAGCGTTCACAGCATATTATTACCATTGAAGACCCTATCGAGTTTACTCACAAGTCGAAAAAGTCAGTGGTAGTTCAGCGTGAAGTTCATTACGACACTTATTCATTCTCTGCGGCTTTGCGTTCGAGTCTTCGTCAGGACCCAGACGTTGTGTTGATTGGTGAGATGCGCGACCTTGAAACGATTTCGGCAGCGATTACAATTGCTGAAACTGGGCACTTGGTGTTTGCAACGCTACACACGAACTCCGCAGCGCAATCAATTGACCGTATGATTGACGTGTTCCCGCCACACCAGCAGCCACAGATTCGCGCTCAGCTCAGTAATATCTTGATGGCAATTTGTTCGCAGCGACTAGTCCCGGCTATCGGTGGTGGACGAGTCGTGGCGGCAGAGGTTTTGATTGCTAATCCAGCGGTGCGCAACATTATCCGCGAAGGTAAATCTCACCAGCTAGATGCTGTGATTCAGACTGGTGCTGACCAGGGAATGCAGACAATGGATCGAACTTTGGTCAATTTGGTGCAGAATGGTACGATTACGTATGATAGCGCTCGTGAATTTGCTGTCGATTTGACGGAATTCGAGAGGTTGATGAGGGGGTAATAAATGAAAAAATACAATTATGAAGCCAGAGATAGCGCAAGTAACAAAATTGTTAAATCAGTTGTTCAGGCTGATAGTGAAAATGCTGCCGCCAAGCTCTTGACGGCTCAGGGATTTGTGCCGTTAAAAATTGAATTACAAGACGATAAAACAAATTTCTTTGCGAGGTTTTCTGGTAGAATCACCACTAAGGATAAGGTTGTGTTTACTCGTCAGCTAGCGACCCTTATTGGGGCAGGGTTGCCTTTGGCGCAAAGTCTTCGAACAGTTCAAGAGCAGACGACGAATAAGCGTATGCAGGAGATAGTCCAGGAAATTATCTCTGACGTTGAAGGCGGTAAATCCCTGTCTGATTCGTTCGCAAAACATCCAGAAGCTTTCAATAAAGTCTACGTAGCTCTGATCTCGGCTGGCGAGACATCAGGTACAATGGATGATTCGCTTAAGAGGTTGGCGGCTCAGCAGGAAAAAGACGCTGCTATGATGAGTAAGATTCGAGGTGCTATGATGTATCCGTCGATTGTCTTGGTAGTGATTATCTTAGTTATCGGATTTATGTTATTCACGGTTGTTCCGCAAGTTGAGGGTCTGTATCGTGACTTAAATAAGGGGTTGCCATTTGTGACTCTTGCGATGATTAAAATAGCGAACTTTTTTAGTAGTCTTTGGTGGCTTGTTATATTGGCAATGATTATCGGCGGTTATTTCCTAGCACAGTATCTGAAGACTGAGCAGGGCATTAAAACTAAAGACACTTTCAAACTTAATGTTCCGCTATTTAAGGGAATGTTTCGAAAGATGTACATGGCACGATTTGCTAGAACTGGTCAAGTTCTTCTGAGTACTGGCGTGCCGATGCTTGATATGCTTCGAATTACGTCTGATGCTGTCAATAACGTGATTATTAGCGAAAGCATACTTCGTGCGTCAGATAAGGTGAAGGGTGGTAAGGCCTTGTCAGCTTCTTTATCTAATGAAGATTATTTCCTAGCAATGGTGCCACAGATGATTAAAATTGGTGAGCAATCGGGTAAAATTGATGAGATGATGGGCAAGACCGCTCAAGTTTATGAAGATGAGCTTGATGAGGAAATTCGCGCTTTGTCGACGGCGATAGAGCCAGTTTTGATGGTTTTCTTAGCTATAGTTGCAGGTACGATGGTCGCGGCTATCTTGCTTCCAATCTATAGCTTGGTTGGCAATATCAATATTCGCTAGACTGACTTATATTTTTAGTGTATTATAAACGTAAGCATTTTTGCGTAAATATAGGTAAACCATAGAAAGGTGGGAAATCTAATGACAAAAAAAGATAATAAAAAAGGATTTACAATCATCGAGGTCGTTCTAGTCTTGGCTATTGCTGGACTTATCTTTGCGATGGTGTTTATCGCATTGCCAGCTTTGCAGCGTAGTCAGCGTGACCAGTCAAGGAAGAACGACGCTTCAACGGTTGCTGCAGCTATTACCAATTGGAATTCAGCTAACCGTAACGGCGGCACGTTTAATGAAGAATCTCTACGCAAGTATGTCGATAAGCTTGATCAATACGACAAGTCTTCAGAGTTAAAGGTTGCTACACCTGGTGCTTCAATGTCAGTGGCTAGTAACGAAATCAAGGTTATGCGAGGCAAGAAGTGTCCTTCTAGCACGCCAGCTCCATCTGCTGACGATCCAGCAAATATAACTTTGCAAAACGGATCTTCACGCAACGCAGCAGTTGTGGTTCTATTGGAAAATAACGGTTCTCAAAAGCAGCTGTATTGCCAAGACGTATAATCTATAGATAAATTATGAATCAGCCTCGGTATGGGGCTGATTTTTTTATGGTTTTTTGTTACCATAAGAAGTATGATTAAGTTTGTACTAGTGGGATTTTTAGGGGCTATTTTAGGCAGTTTCGCCGGAGCGCAAATTTGGCGCTTGCGAGCTCGTCAATTGATGGAAGATAAAAAAGCTGGAGAAAAAGTTGACCAAAAGGAATTAAAGAAATTATCTCCATTGATAAAAAAAATTTCCAAAGATAGATCTCGCTGTTTATCTTGCGGACATGAGCTTAAGTGGTACGATTTGATTCCTGTGGTAAGTTGGGTCGCTGGATTGGGACGGTGCAGATATTGCAAAGCATTTATCGGTTGGACGGAAATCTTGCTAGAACTAGTGATGGCTGGATTGTTCGTCGCATCCGTGGCTTTTTGGTCTGGGTCATTGACGGATATCTGGCAGATTGTATTGCTGGTCTTGTGGTTGGCAAGTTTGGTGCTACTGGCGATTTTATTTGTCTATGACCTCAGATGGCTACTTCTTCCAGATGTAATTAATATTCCGTTTATCATTCTTGGCGCTATTTTTGCGGGAATAAAAGTATGTCTAGCTGGCGATTTTTCAAAAAGCTTGATGACGTTATTTGGGTCGATTACGATTCTGAGCGGAATATATATGGTGCTATATTTATTCTCGAAATATCGTTACGGGGAAGATAAAACTTGGATAGGTTTTGGTGATGTTAAGCTTGGACTTGGATTGGGTTTGTTCTTGGGAAACTGGCTTTTGGCGTTTGCAGCTTTATTTATCGCAAATCTTATCGGCACGTTTCTTGTCTTGCCATCAATGATGCGAGGAAAATTGCAAGTAACTTCACGGATATGCTTCGGCCCATTGCTTATCGTAGGGTTTTTGCTCGCTTGGTTCTTTAGCCGACAAATTTTAGAGTGGGGCTTTCTTATTGTCTAAGTAAAAAGCGCTTATGCTATAATGGAGAAGTGATGGGCAATAAACAAAAAGGTTTTACTATAATTGAAGTGATTTTGTTTGTGGCTATTTCTGGTTTGCTGACCTCTATGCTGATGGTTGGCGTAAGTATGTCAATTAATCGTCAGCAATATCGCGATTCGGTGCAGTCTTATGCTGGTTTTTTGCGAAATGAGTACTCGAAGGTGGTCAATGTTGAGAATGAGAGATCTAAGGGCACTTGTCCAATTGAAGGCTCTGATGGTCAAGCTGAAACTCTACGTGGACAATCTGATTGTGTGATCGTCGGTCGCTATATTACCACTGAAGGTTCTCTGGGCTCGACGGACGGCAATCTGTACAAAACTTATCCAGTTTATGCCTATAGATCAGATAAGGGTAGCGCGTGGACTTATAAACGCGGCGCTGAGTCTGATAAATATATCGTTAATTGGCAAGCAAAAACTAGGTTTTCTAACCAAGCTAAGGATAGTGCGTATATTTCTATTTTGATGTACCGTCATCCAGAGACGGGGCAGTTGGATATTAGAACTGACACGAGCCGATTCGGTGACAATTTAACTGATTTCGTCAATAATAAAAATAGTGCTGGAGTTGTGCAATCTGCTGGCGAGCAGCGTCAACAGAGGGAAATTTGTGTTTATGATGACGGCTGGCTACCGGGGGAGAGATTATCTATTTTCCTACGATCGCATGCAGGTTCTGCTGATGCTATAGTTATGGGTAATGCGACAGGAGGTTGTGCTGATGCGTAAGCTTAACAGAGGTGACACGCTTGTCGAAGTGTTGCTTGGAGTAACCATTTTTAGCCTAGTCGCCGTTATTGCATTAGAAACCATGAATCGCGGGATGGCTATTGCTCAGTATTCTTTGGAGACGACGTTGGTTCGCCAACAGGTTGACGCTCAGGCTGAAATGCTAAGATATGCGCATGATATGAAAAATGATACTTGGAAGAAATTGGTAGACAATAATTCGGTGAGCGTTTCTGCTGTTAATGACAATGAAGGAAACTTGGGTGTTGAAAAATGTCCTGATGATTTTTCTACGAAAGAGTTTGCTTTGGCTGCGACGCCTTCGCTCGCTTCGAAGATTAGTATATTGAACAATCCTGGAGATTATAAACCAGCAGAAACATACGCGCGGGTTGATGGTGATACTAAAAAAACGTATGGAATATCAGTTAGATTGGTTAAGCCAAGTACGACCACTGGAAGCAGGGATAGCAATAAATATGATGCGTACATAAAAGCGTGCTGGATGCCAGTTGGTAGCAAAATGCCGGCAACCATTGGTACGATTGTGAGGTTGTATGATTCGGGGTTATAAAAAAGGATTTACACTTATCGAATTGATGCTCGCCATGAGTTTTATCTCTGTTCTTTTGTTATCGATTGCGATGGTGGGTATTCAAGCGGGAAAAATGTATAGCAGAGGTATTGTACTTCGTGATGTTAATCAAGCGGGGCGAGATATTTCAGACACTATTCGACGTGATTTTCTTCAGACAAATGCCGAAAAGATTGATAGTGCGGGATTGAGGGTGCCGAATAATAGCAATTGGTCAACTGGTCGACTTTGCCTTGGCTCTCATTCTTATGTATGGAATAATCCGAAGTATTTGGACGATCCTAGCTTGTTGGGCGGAAATAGTCTGTTTAAGGTTAATGGTAATCCAGTGAATTTGGTGCGCGTAGTTGATGCGGATAGTGGATTGTGTAAAAAAGATGCTTCTGGCAAATATCCGGAAACCGTCGATCTTGCGAAATCATCCAATTTGCTCAGGAATATTAATAGTGGCGATGGTTCAATTGGTGTACACGAAGTTACGTTAGAAAAGGTTACCTCAGATAATTCAAGGGAGGCGCTGTATAAATTGACTTTTACGCTGGGGACGAGCAAGATGAGTGAAATAAGGAATTCTTCCTGTAAAGCTCCGACTGAAGATGATAGCAATTTTGAGTTCTGTGCTATAAATAAATTTGAGATGATTGTGAGGACAAATGGGTAAAAATGCGCGACAATCAGGTGCTGTATCTCTTTTTGCGGTCATATTTGGCGCGATGTTGCTGACTATTGTTACTATTGGGTTTATCAAGTTGATGATTATGGATCAGCGGCAGTCCTCGAACAATGATCTGTCGCAGAGTGCTTATGACGCGGCTTTGGCTGGTGTTGAGGATGCTAAGCGTGTGGTTCGTGCCGCTCAAACGGGCAATATTCAAGCGGCGGGAGTGCTGAATGGTCCAATTAATTGTAATATGGTCGCGGCGTCTGGTGTTGTTGGAGGCAGTTCTTCTGGTGAAACTATTATTAAAACTGGTACAGATGCGGGTAAAAAATTTGATCAAGCATATACTTGCGTAAAGATTACTATGAAATCTCAAGATTTTATATATAAGTCTATTGAGGAAAAATCTCAAATTGTGCCACTACGCGCAACTGGTTCATTCAACAAGATATCTATCGAATGGTATAGGCGCGATGATGAGAGTAATTTGAATGGCGCCAACGCTGCTAACACTGAAATATCCACTTCTGGGGATTTGCCGACGAAAAACAACTGGAATGCCAATTCGCCACAATTGATGCGCGTGCAGCTTATTAACCCAGGCGCCACCTTTAATTTAGCGGCTTTAGACTCAACTGGTGTCACTTCTTTCTTACGACCGAACGTTTTAAGGTCAGACGTAGTAGGTCAGAATGGTACTGCTGTTTCTGGTAAGATTTCTGATCATCCACGCGCAACTGACGGGAATGAACATAATAACGGAACAAGTGTGGTTTCTTGCAGCAAGACATTCAAGTTTTCTGGCGAATATTCGTGTAAAGCGGTGATTGATGTTGATGAGATTCCAGCTGGTAGTGAAACAGCATTCTTAAGGTTATTGCCTATATATAAAGGCGGTAGTGTGAAGATTTCTCTTCAAAAAACCGACGGAACGATTGTCAATTTTGATGGAGTCCAGCCAATTGTCGATTCTACGGGGCGGGCAAGTGATTTGTATAGAAGAGTTGAAGCTCGATTGCAAATAGGAGATGATTTCGCATATCCTAATAATGCGGTTGAATTAAAGAATAGTCTATGCAAAGATTTCTCTGTATCTGGCGGCGGATCTGCTACCGCAGGTCGATGTAAGCCATAAGCTAAGCTTCTGTGTCACTATGGAATCGGTCGTGAATGTCTTTCAGGTGCTGGTCGGTAACGTGCGTATATACCTGTGTTGTTGATATATTGCTATGTCCCAGCATCGATTGGACTGAGCGCAAGTCCGCACCGTTCATAAGTAGGTCAGTAGCAAAACTGTGACGCATAGTATGTGGGCTTACATGTTTTGTGATACCGGCCAATCTAGCATATTGACCAACCATTCTCTGAATACTGCGCGCGCTTAACCTACGGTAGTCTCCAGAGGTGTTGGGAGTTGCGTGGCGTTTGCTATAGCTTAAAAATAGAGCGGGTAGATTATCTGTTCTAGCTTCCAGGTATGCCGATATGTGTTCGGCAGCACTTTTTGAAATAAAAACAGGGCGATCCTTTTGTCCTTTTCCTCGCACCATAAATTCGCGCCTCTTTAGGTTTATGTGATCGCGGTTTAAATTGACCAATTCTGAAACACGTAGTCCACTGGAAAATAGCAACTCAACGATTGCTCGATCTCTCAGACCAGATTCTGTATCGGTTGGTATTTGATCGATCATGCGTAAAACCTCGTCATATTGTAAAAAAGTCACTTGTTTACGGACTACTTTGGGCAATATAATTCTGTCGGCCGCTAGACTTTTGATATTACGACGAGAAAGGTAGGTCAGCAGACCTCGTAATGCAATAAGATGATAACTTTGGGTAATTAAAGACAGCTCTTCGCCAGTGTTGTCATTTTTATAACGGTTTAACCAGAGGCGATACTGACGTATTAGCTCTGATGTAATTTTATCAACATTTATATCGCCAGCAAAATCTATAAATCTCTCCAGGTATAGTTGATAATTTATAATGGTTTTTTGACTACGCCCACCTTCAACCTCTAGGTGCTCTAAGAAATCAGTTAAAGCTTCTGACATAAACATAATATTTATTCTATCGCTAATGAATATGTTTATCAAATTATTTATTTCTGCTACTATATTAGAAAATAATAAGCAGAGGAGTATCTATGGCAGAAAGCGAAAAAAACTACTGTGGCGTTGAAAGGACATTGATCGTCTTTAAGCCTGACGCAGTTCAACGAGGTATCGTTGGGGAAATTTTACAACGTTTTGAGCGAGTTGGTCTAAAAATAGTTGGTGTAAAAATGACATCACCATCTAGAGACCATTACTATGCTCATTACGAGGACATCGGTAAATTGGCTACTCGTCGAGGCGAGGATACTTTGAATATAACACTAGATATGATGATGGATGGTCCAGTTATAGCAATGGTATTAGAAGGTGTCGAAGCTGTTGCTGTTGTTAGGAAGATTGTTGGTCCAACAGAGCCTAAGTCGGCTGACATGGGAACAATTCGCGGTGATTACTCGCACATTAGTTTTGGCTATGCAGATGAGTGCCAAAAGGGAGTTCCAAATTTGATTCACGCATCTGGCGATTCAGATGAGGCTGTTCGTGAGATCGAGCACTGGTTCAAGCCGGAAGAATTGGTAAATTATCACACATTAAGCGAAAAGTTTACTCGCTAAGCTAGTCTTTCCTGAGAGTTACCGTGGTATAATGGTTGTATGCCTCGGTAGCTCAACTGGATAGAGCAGATCCGTCCTAAGGATAAGGTTGTAGGTTCGACTCCTGCCCGGGGTACCATATATATGACAGAACAAATTAAAGATAAGCAATTTGATGGGCAGCGTGACGGAGAGCAACTGTTGTTTGTGTTTCGTCGTCACATAATTGCTATGAGAAAAGGATTCTATCTGCTTCTCGGATCAATGACTCTTGGTTCATTGCCTTTTTTAATTTGGCAAGATAATTTGAATCTTTTATGGGTGTTTGTTGGTGGATTTATTTTTGGCCTAATGCTCTTTTTCTATCATTTTCTGATGTGGTTTTATACTTACTATATTGTTACCGATCAGAGGATTCGTCAGATTACTCAGCATGGATTTTTTGGTAAAGATGTCATTGAGCTGAAATTGTCAAAGATTCAGAATATTAGTTATAGTATCCCGGGGTTTAGCGGAGAAATGTTTAAATTTGGTACAATAGTTATTCAAACTTTTGTTGGAGATCTTGTTATAAAAAACGTAGAACATCCAGATAAGATCTATAATAAACTACAAGACGCAGTGGAAATTTCGACAAAGAAGGAGGATATCAATGAAGGATCTATTGAACCGTAAAGATAAAAAACAGCCAAAGGAGCTACCTAAGAGGATTACAAACGATACAGTAGCTCAGCACCGCGAGAAGGTTTTGGCGGCTGGTCGTAAACATAAATATCCCATCCAATACACCAAACGTCGATTGGTGTGGATAACGATGCTCGTTAGTGTTGTTATTCTGATTGTTTTCATTGCTCTTGGTTGGGCGCAGTTATATGTCTGGAAAGATACAAGCGATATCGCATATAGGATAACTAAGATTTTACCTCTTCCTGTGGCTAATATTGACGGAGAAAATGCTGAGTATAGCGACTATCTTCTGTATCATCGTAGTTCGTTGGCAGTATTGCAGTCTCAGGGGCAAGCAGATCAAAAGGACAAAGTTAAGTTCTATCAAAACCAGTCTATAGATAAGGCGTTGGAGGTGGCGTACGCCAAAAAGCTTGCGAGAGAAAATAATATTACGGTAGATGATAAAAAGGTACAAGATCTTATCAAAAAACAGCAGGAATCTAGCAAGCTATCGCAGTCCGCTTATGAGTCTGTAGTGAAAGACAATCTTCATTGGTCAATGGATGAGCTAAAAACTGCTATGAAATATACTTTGTTAAAACAGGAAGTATCTTTTAAGATTGATAAAACAGCTAATAGCCTAGTGTCTGACATTAAGAAGAGATTGCAAGAGGGTAAATCATTAAAGGATATTGCTACGGAAATGGGCGACAAAGTGCAGCCTGTATTTGATCTATCCGTCTCTGCGGATAATTCTGACGGAGGTCTAACGAAAGCGGCTATGTCATTAACAAAGGGCAAAATCTCAGGTCCTATAAGGACTCTTTCAGGTGACGGATATTATTTTGTGACGCTTAATAATATTGAAGGCAACACCGTAAATTACTCTTATGTAAAAGTTCCGTTGACTGAGTTCAATAACCAGTTTAACTACTTAAAAAATAACAATAAAGTAAAATATTTCATTTCTATCGATAAATAGTCGTTCTAGTTTGAAAAAACTCCTATTTTTGCTATAATTTCCTAAGGAGTTTGCCGTTGTAGCTCAGTTGGTAGAGCAGCTCATTCGTAACGAGCAGGTCGCTGGTTCAAGCCCAGTCAACGGCTCCATTTTATGAAAGACACTATAAAGAAATCGATAAAAAATGTTTTTAGCGACAGGACTGTGGCAACTCTTTTGATCGTTAACGTTGTTGTGGCTATTGTTATATCTATATTTTTAGGATCATCAATAAAACATAGCGAGGCTCAGGTTATTACGCGCTACACTACGTATGGTGATGCGAATTTTTATAGGAGCCACTGGTCTAGTCTGCTTAGTTATTTTGCTTTGGCATTTATGATAGTTTTTGGTCACTCTGCGCTAAGTGTCAAGTTAATTTCACTAGAGAAACGAAGCTTGGCTATATTTCTTTTGTGGTTGACGTTGGGTATTTTAGCTATTTTAGCTATTTTAGCCTATTCTATTATTAAAATTGCATCGATAGGGTGACATATGGACATTGAAATTCCACTTGGTAAACGAACAAAAAAATATCGTTTTCTTGAGATGCTTCCTGGGCTGCTAAGTTATGGCGCTATTGTTCTTCTGGTTATCTTATCCATAGTAAGTCCCGTTTTAGCATCAATTTATTTGTTGACTATAATACTAATTGCTTTTGTAAAAACAATAGCTATCAGCTATAGAGTGGTTAATGGTCATAATAATATGGAAAAAGCCTCAAAAGTCGACTGGAATGAGCGGCTGTCTGATTTGGAAAATCCAAAGGAGGCATATTCTAGGCTGAGAGATAATCAATCTAAGGAGTTGTTATATCAACAACATGTAGATAATCTAAGATTTATGTCTGCTGCGGAAGATGGATATTACCCTAAGCCAAGTAATATTTACAACGCTCTTATTATGCCTGCATACAACGAGAGTATAGAAGTGATTGAGCCTGCTCTTAAATCAGTTTTAGATACAACATATGATAAGAAGCGTCTGATTATAGTTTTTGCGTACGAAGAACGTGGTGGCGTTGATATTGATACAACAGCTAAAATACTGAAAAAGAAATACGGTAAGTACTTTCATTCTTTCCACATTGTAAAACATCCAAAAGATCTGCCAAATGAGGTAGTTGGTAAGGGCGGAAATATCACATATGCAGGCAAGTGGCTGGAGCAATATTTACAACAGGAAGAAATAGCCTTTTCTGATGTTATTGTTACAACAATGGACTGTGATAATAAGCCGCATAAGTATTACTTTGATTATGTGACATATGAGTATATTACTCATGAAGATAGAAAGCATTTATCGTTTCAGCCTATATGCTTGTTTACTAATAATATATGGGATGTTCCTGCGCCAATGCGAGTAGTGGCAACAGGGAATTCATTTTGGAATATTATCAGCTCCATGCGCCCATATTCTTTGCGTAACTTTGCGTCACATTCGCAACCAATGAACGCTCTCGTTGAGATGAACTTTTGGAGTACGCGAACAATTGTTGAGGATGGTCACCAGTACTGGAGAAGCTATTTCTATTTTGATGGTAATTATGAAGTTGTGCCGATTTTTGTGCCGATTTATCAAGATGCAGTATTGGCTAATAGCTATAAAAAAACATTAAAAGCTCAGTTTATTCAGCTGCGACGTTGGAGCTATGGAGCCTCAGATGTGGCGTATGTTGGCAACAATATATTTAATAAAAATAGGACGGTAAAATTTTGGCCTAGCCTAGCTAGGTTTATAAGGCTATTAGATGGTCATGTAACTCAGGCTTGTATTGCTCTAATTGTTGCTTTCGGTGGATGGGCTCCTCTTGTACTAAACAGTGAAGCTGCACGTAGCGTTGCTGCTCACCAGTTGCCGGATACTGTTAGTTTAATACAACAAGTAGCTATGATAAGTATTTTGGTATTGATTTTTGTATCGTTCAAGTTGTTGCCGCCTCGTCCAGAAAGATATAAGAAGAGTAGAAACGCATTGATGGTTCTACAATGGTTCTTGATGCCTATTACTTCTATTGTATATAGCTCTTTGGCGTCATATAATGCACAGACTCACCTTTTGCTTGGTAAATATCTTGATAAGTTTGATGTAACGGAGAAGACTACTGTAGAGATGAATGATCAGAGTCGTGCTCAGAATAAGAAAAAGAAGGACGGCCACGACGCCTCTTTCTCTGAGAGATAATAAGATTATGTTGTGCTGCATATTGCAGTGCAGCTATTTGGTCAAAATTCTGTAATGTTGAGTGGGTTATTTCGGCGATGTGTTGAGATGATACCGCGGGTTTGTTTTGTAAATGTATCAACTTATCTTGTATAGTATTAGCCAAGTCATAGCTATATGAGCCTGCTAATTTTTCGTTATGATTAAAACTTCGCGCAATACTAAGTATCAGTTTTCCTATAGAAAAATTATTTTTCTTGCCATCTTGTGATGTGACAACGAGGGAAATCGCAGGCTTTTCGTAGGTTGTAAAAGAATAACCGCATTGGTCGCATATATGTCTACGCCAGGTTGTTGGGTATTTTTTATTTTGACGAGAATTTGTTACGTGGGTTTTTCCGTGAAAACATTTTATGCATATCATATCAATATATTGACATACAACTATAAAAAAATCCAGTGGAAAAGTGCTGTGTAAAATAAAAATCGCCCCGTTATAGAGGCGACTACTTTGTAAATCTGGGAACTTAATTAAGTATAGATCTTTCTTCGTTGATCTTCTTGTTATATTCGTAGTGAATTTTGGTCTTGCTCAATAAAGAACAGTGCTGTGGCTTTTTTGTGCTTAAACTAGGTGAGTCATGTTTACTCATGCTCTAAATTCTAACATACTTATCAAATAAAGTCAAGGTCTGTATGGCAAACGTGTAGGTTTGGTCATTTTTGTTATATTAACTGATCCTATTAATAAAAAAGCCCCGTTTACTATCGACGAGGCTTATGTGTCGCATCTGGTGGGCAATAGAGGATTCGAACCTCTCACCTCTTCAACGTCAATGAAGCGCTCTAGCCAAATGAGCTAATCGCCCAGATATAATAATATTATCATAACAGATGTCTACTATCAAGGAGCGTGGTATAATATTGATATGAGTGAAGAAGAACTAAAATCTATGAGACACAGCCTGGCGCATATTATGGCACAGGCTATTCAGCATTTATGGCCTCAGGCGAAGTTTGGCGTGGGTCCAGCTATCGATAATGGTTTTTACTATGATATTTATCTTGACAACGGGACAATTTCTGAAGCTGACCTTCCGAAGATAGAAGAGGAGATGCGAAAGATCGTAGCGGCTGATTATCCGTTTGAGAGGCGCGATGTGTCGGTAGAAGAGGCTATTGATTGGGCTATAAGTGGAAATCAGTCATTTAAAGTGGAACTACTGAATGATCTTAAGCGATCTGGCACTACCGTTGCTAGCGAATTGGCTGGAGAAAAAATGGGATCTGTGTCTGATGGTGATAGTAAAGTCGAGACTGTTTCTTTGTATTCTCAGGGTGATTACATTGATTTGTGTAGAGGTGGACATGTGGATAGTACTGGAAAAGTTGGTGCATTTAAACTCACTAAGACGGCTGGAGCATATTGGCGAGGTAATGAGAATAACCCACAAATGCAGCGAATATATGGTGTAGCGTTTGCTACGCAGGAAGAGCTGGACGAATATCTGAATAGATTGGAAATTGCAAAACAGCGAGATCATCGCAAGTTAGGCAAGGAGCTTGATCTATATACGACATCTCCTCTGGTAGGGATTGGTTTACCTTTGTTTACTCCTCGCGGTACGATTTTACGAGATATAGTGGCTCAATATTCGAACCAGCTGAGACAGAAGTTTGGCTTTGAAAAGGTCTGGACGCCTCATATTACGAAAAAAGATTTATATGAAACATCGGGCCATTGGGCTAAGTTCGGAGAAGAGCTATTTTTAGTTAAAAGCCAAGAAACTAGTGATGAGATGGCTCTTAAACCTATGAACTGTCCGCATCATACGCAAATTTTTGCCTCACGACCGCGAAGTTATCGTGATATGCCGGTAAGATACTTGGAGACGACAACGGATTATCGCGACGAAAAAACTGGCGAGCTGGGCGGGTTGAATCGTGTACGCTCATTAACGCAGGATGATAGTCATATATTTTGTCGTACTGATCAGATTGAAGACGAGATTAATAATTTGTTATCTGCCGCTCGTGAGCTGTATGGATCGATCGATATGAAGCTCAGGGTTAGATTAAGCTATCGTGACAAGTCTGATTCGTATTTAGGCGATCTTAGCTTATGGGATTCCGCACAGAACCAGTTAAAATCTGCTGTCGAGAAAGTAGGCTTGGATTATTTTGAGCAAGAGGGCGAGGCGGCATTTTATGGTCCAAAGATTGACTTTATGGCAACGGATGCAATCGGCCGTGAACATCAAGTTGCAACCGTGCAGCTAGATTTCGTGCAACCACAAAGGTTCGGTTTGGAATATGCGGATGCTGATGGCAATTTTACAACACCAGTTATGATTCATTGCGCCTTATTGGGATCAATTGAGCGATTCTTAAGTGTGTTTATAGAACATACTGGCGGATGGTTTCCGTTTTGGGCAGCTCCAGAACAGGTTCGTATTCTGACGATTAACGACACAGTATTAGAATATGTTGATAAAATAACAACTATATTATCAGACAGTACCCTCATGGAGCCAGTTAGATATAACGATGTAAGATTTACAATAGATTCTAGAAATGAATCATTAGGCAAGAAGATTAGGGAAGCTACCTCTATGAAGATACCTGTTCAACTTATCGTAGGACCAAAGGATATGGAAGCTAACGAGGTTAGTGCTCGCACGCAATCTGGCGAAGAAAAAATACCGTTGGAGCAGCTTGCTGAGTATATAAAATCTTTGTAGGGTTGAGTTAATTGGATAGGTTTATAAAATTAGATAACGGCGTTGATGAAGGTCGCCTACCACTAATTGTAATTGCTGGTCCTACCGCTAGCGGCAAGACATCATTGGCTATACAATTAGCGAAGAAGTATAGAGGAGAGATAATCTGCGCTGACAGCAGGACTGTCTATCGTGGTATGAATATCGGGACGGCTAAGCCTTCTTTGAGTGAACGGCAAGGGGTCTCTCATTGGGGTCTTGATTTAGTAGATCCAGGAGATCCTTTCAGTGTGTCGCAATTTAAGGACTATGCATGTCAAAAGATTAAAGAAATCCGAAGTCGAGGAAATATTCCATTTCTTGTTGGTGGAACAGGGTTGTATATTGATTCTGTTATATTTGATTTTCAATTTGGAGGTAAATCCAGCAAAGAGAAGAGAGCTAGCCTACAAGAAATGACGATATCTGAACTTCAGCAATACTGTGCTAATCATGATGTAGCATTGCCGGAGAATAATAAAAATAAAAGATATCTAGTTAGGGCTATTGAGCGAGCCGATAAAAAGCTGTCTGGACTGGAGGCTCCGTTGAATAATGCTATCGTTGTCGGAATTACTACAGATAAACAACTATTAAAACAAAGGATTACAGATAGAGCAAAAAAAATGTTCAAGGATGGTGTTGTAGAAGAGACAATAGGATTAGCCAATAATACCGGGTGGTGTAATGAGGCTATGACGGGTAATGTTTATCCTATTATTAAGAAATTAATCGAGAAAGAAATAGATGAAGATCAGGCTATTCGGGAGTTTATCGTTAGTGATGTAAACTTAGTGAAACGTCAGTTGACGTGGTTTAGACGAAACCCATTTATTGAATGGGGAGATATTCATTCGTGTGAACAATATTTATCTCGAGTATTAGATAGTAAGTAAAAAATATGTTACAATTATAGTACAATGATTGATTCATTATTTGGTTCAAAAACTAGGGTAAAATTATTACATCTTTTTCTGAATAATCCAGAAAAATCATTTTATGTGAGGGAAATTACTAGGATGATCGATGAGCAAATAAATTCTGTTCGTCGAGAGCTAGCTAATATGGTGTCTGTCGGCATAGTACAACAGGACGCTATTAATAATAAGTTATACTATAGCGTAAATGAGGATTATCCGTATATCAAGCCACTTGCGGCTATATTCTCAGATAAAAATACAGAAGGCGGCATGGGTACTGCGAGTGGCGTTTCCTGGAAAGACTCTTTAGGAAGAATGAGAGGCTTAAGGTTGGCTATTATTTCGGGGAAATTAGTAGTCGGATCAAGCTCTGCTGTTGATTTGCTATTGGTTGGCGATGATATGTCTGCCGTAACTATAAAAAATCTTGTTAAAAAAATCGAAAAATATAGAAAAATAGAGATAAATTATGCCGTAATGTCTTATGATGATTTCTATTATAGGATGAGTGTCAAAGATAGGTTTATAATGGATATTATAAGAAATAAGCACTCCGTATTAGTAGATACGGAAAATATAATGAGAAAGGAGTAGGTATGTTTGAAATAGAGTATAAAGGAGCAAATGCTGTTATTATTACCACAAAGAAACTTCGTGTGGTATTTGATCCGAATTTAGAGATTGTCGGAGGAAAAAATGTTTCTGTGGATAATGACGTAGAGGTGGTTACGGAGGATCGGTTTGCTGTTGTGAATTCTACACCAAGACTACTATTTTCGGGCCCAGGTGAATATGAAGTCGGAGACATCTCATTGTTAGGAATTCCGGCGCGCCGGCACATCGACACTTCGGATGATGTCAAAAAATCTACAATATATAAAATTACGATTGGTGAAGCTAAGGGAGTGGTTGTTGGTAACATTGAGAATAAACTAACTGATGATCAGCTCGAAAATATAGGTGTTGTTGATTTTGCAGTATTACCTGTCGGTGGAAATGGATATACATTAGACGCAATGGGAGCAACTTCAATAATTCGTCAATTGGATCCTAAGGTGGTGATTCCGGTGCATTACAATGACACTACTTTGCATTATGAAGTTCCACAGGATGGTGTGGATGAGTTTGTAAAAAATCTAGGAGCTCCAGTTGTTGAGGCTGGTCCAAAGTGGAAGCTAAAGAAAATAACGGATCTGCCAGATAATTTAACGGTTGTTCAGATATCGAAAAGCTAGAGTCTTCTCGTTGAATTAAAAATAACTCCGATAATACAATCGGAGTTATTTTATTAAAAATTTGATTTAGCGATTACCTATCAACAGTTGCACTCAAAATACCTTTTTTCTTCAGGGTGCGAATAGCTTTCGTGCTTAAAGTCATGGTAATTTTTTGACCGTCAACAACAAAAGTCTTCTTCTGAAGGTTTGGTTTGAAAACACGCTTAGTGCGGCGCAGGGAGAAGCTGACGTTATTGCCAAACTGCTTGCCTTTGCCTGTTAAATCACATCGTGATGCCATTTCCACTCTCTTTACTTTATTATTAATAACAATCCTTATTATTGTAGCGACATTTGTGTAATTAGTCAAGATCGTGTATTGATGCTATAATAACACTTATGATTTTAGAAATAATAATAGTTTTGATTGTTATATTATTGTCTATGACCATTCACGAGGCTATGCACACTTTTATGGGGTATGCACTGGGCGATAATACTGCAAAAGAAGAGGGGAGATTGACACTTAATCCCATAAGACATATCGATCCCGTGATGACTATTTTGCTTCCTTTGATTATGGTGATACTGCATGCTCCAGTTTTTGGAGGAGCTAAACCTGTTCCATTTAATCCAAATAGAGTCCGTTTTGGCGATTGGGGGGCGGCTCTTGTTGCTCTTTCTGGCCCAATTACTAATTTAGTAATCGCCTTTATTGCGTTTGGCGTCGGAGTGTTTAGTGGCGTTATTAATAATGCTGGGGCAGTACAGCCTACGATATTTGGACTGACTATTTCTACTGCTGTATCGGTGAATCTGGGTTTTTTTGTTTTTAATATGCTACCAATTCCGCCTCTGGACGGATCTAGAATATTATACGCCGTAGCGCCAGACGGTGTCAGGGGTGTTATGCAAAAAATTGAACAAAATGGTATTCTTTTAGTGATGATTGTAGTTGTATTGTTTTCTGACGTAATCGGGCAGGTTATGTCGGGTTGTATTCGGGCGATTTTGCGTGTATTTATGAACATATTTGGTGTATAATGGGAGCATACCCTGGATTTATCCGTGGGCGCGTATGATTTTCCTAACATCATACAACAGGGAGCTTTAATGATTTATTGTCGTGGCAATAAGTTGCGAGCACCCACCTTGCATTTATGCGGGGAATATCTAGCGCCCACAGACAAGTCTAGGGTTTAGTGCTATAATATATCATGTAGTCTGTTGGGCAATCGCTTAAGTTATACTTAAGAGGAAAGTCCGGGCAGCGAAGGATACGACAGTCGTTAACGGCGACCGGAGGCAACTCTAGGGAAAGTGCCACAGAAACGAAACTACCTTCGTATTTTATATACGAGGGAAAAGGTGAAACGAGTGGGGTAAGAGCCCACAGTCGTCTATGGCGACATAGACGAGAGGTAAACCCTGTCGGCTGCAAGGAGATCTGTATATAAGGATTATCCGTCCGCAGATCGATAACCGCTTGATTTGTTTGGCAACAGGCAAACTAGATAGATGATTGCCCTAGACAGAACCCGGCTTATAGACAGACTATAATAAAATACCCTGACTTTGTGCAGGGTATTTTATATTGGTGATCTATGGTGCTATAGGCTAGCTTTTACTATTTCAGCAAAAGCTTTTGGCTCATTAACGGCTAGATCGGCTAGTATTTTTCTATCGATCTCAATATTCTTGGATTTCATGGAAGCTATAAGCTTGCCGTAAGTTGTTCCTTCTTGTCGAGCAGCTGCGTTAATACGCGTAATCCATAGGCCTCGCAGATCGCGTTTCTTGTTTCGACGATCGCGATATGCGTACTGTAAAGCCCTAATAACACCTTGTTTTGCAAGACGAAAACTTCTGGTGCGATTATGCTGCATTCCTTCTGCTGCTTTTAAGATTTTTTTGTGCTTAGCACGTGCGGTAACTCCTCGCTTTACTCGCATAATTACACTCCCATTGCTCGACGGGCATTCTTGGCCATCGAACCAGTTACTGTTGCTGTTGTGTTGATTGCGCGCTTACGACTTTTTGACTTTTTAGCCAACAAGTGGCCGCCAAATGCGCGCTGGCGGGTCAATTTTCCGGTGCTGGTCAGCTTGATACGCTTCGCAGTGCCTTTGTGGGTCTTTAGCTTTGGCATTATTTACTCCTTATTACTACACTCAGATTGCGACCAGCCATCTGAGGTTTTTGCTCTAATATTGCGTCCTCACTAAGGTGTTCCATGATTTTATCGATCAATTCGTAGCCGATCTCTTTATGGGCCATTTCACGACCTTTGTAGACCACTTGTATGCGAACTTTATGTCCGTCCTCTAAAAATTTACGGATCTTCTTCAGCTTAACCTCTAGGTCTCCAGCTCCTATCTTTAGACCAAAGCGCATCTGCTTTAGGTCTCCAGATTTGGCTTGACGCCGATTCTTCTGTTGATCCTTCATTTTTTGGTACTGGTACTTACCCCAGTCAATGATTTTAGCAACTGGCGGATTGGCTCCTGGCGATATTTCAACTAGGTCAAGATTCATGTCGTTGGCTTTACTTAAAGCCTCTTTAAGGGACATGATTCCTAGCTGCTCGCCATCAGGACCAATTATCCGCAGTTCTCTTGCACGGATTGCTCCGTTGATACGGATTGATTTATTAATCTCTGGCTCTCCTTTTTGAAGCAATTTTAGATTAACTCAGTTGCTATTGTAACAGAGATGTTTGTTATTTTCAAGGATAATAATTAACCTATGTTAATCTGTCTGTATTGTAGGCTTTCTGCTATATGCGGAATTTCTATAGACGCGGATCCTTCTAAATCTGCGATAGTACGAGAAACTTTTATAACTTTAAAATAGCTGCGAGTGCTTAAGTCTAGTTTTCTGGCTGCGTTCGTCAAGAAGGTTTTTGCAGATTCTGAGATTGATGTAATTTTATCAACGTCACTACTTGGAATATCATTGTTGTATTTATAACTACACTTATATCTGTCTCTCTGAATAGAGTAGGCTTTATGTATCTCAGATAAAAATGTATCTTGTTGTGATTTTGTCGACATTTTATTATTTAATAATTTTTCATGGGGAACTCGTGAAACCGATACTGTTAGATCTATTCGATCAAGTAATGGTCCCGATAATCTTTTTTGATAATTGAGAATCTGATTTTGTGAACATACGCAAGTTTTTTCTGGGTCTCCAAGAAGTCCACAAGGACAAGGATTCATTGTGGCTACTAATAAGAAATTGGCAGGGAAGTTGAATTTACCATTTGCACGACTGACGGTAATTTCGTGATCCTCTAAGGGTTGACGAAGTGATTCAAGCACAGTGCGTGGATATTCGAGTAGCTCATCAAGAAATAGGACGCCTCTATGGGCTAAACTGATTTCTCCTGGCTGTACTTTCGATCCTCCGCCAATAATAGAGGCTCTACTTGCAGTGTGGTGCGGCGACCTGAACGGTCTATCTACTATGGGATTGCTTATTATAGTGTGTTCTCCAAGACTGTGAAGCTTTGTCACTTCTACTATTTCATCCTCTGATAGGGCTGGTAGTAGATTCTTCAAAGATTTTGCTAACATAGTTTTTCCTGATCCCGGAGGGCCGGACAATAAAATATTATGTCTTCCGGCAACGGCTATTTGAATCGCTCTTTTTGCTTGTTCTTGTCCGTAGATGTCGTCGATGATTGGAGCGTTTTTATGATCGTGAGACACATTTTTTATTGATGATCTGTCTATTGGCTTAATAATCTTTTCTTTTTTGAGATGTAAGAAGAGTGATTTTAGGTTTTCTACTGGAAATATATCAATTCCAGTCACTAGTGCTGCTTGTTCGGCGTTTTGGGCTGGTACATAGACTGATTTAATTTTCTGGTTTTTGGCCACTTCGGCTGTAATAATTGCTGATCGTATTGGACGTAGGCTGCCGTCTAGCGCTAGTTCTCCCGCAAAAACCGCATTACTTACGTCGTTTTGATTGAGTACGCCGTTGATGCATAAGATAGATAAGGCGATGGGAAGATCAAAGTGAGATCCGTCTTTTGGTAACTCTGCCGGTGCTAAGTTGATGATTATTTTTCCTTTCGGAAAATCCAGGGAAGAGTTTTTTATTGCACTACGTACTCGATCTCTGGACTCATCGATGGCCTTGTTGCCCATTCCGACAATTTGTAGACTAGGAAGCCCCTTTGACATATCTCCCTCAACTTCGATGATTTGTCCATTAAATCCGTAGGGTGTAGCTGAAATAACTCTACTAATCATGAATCTATTAAAGCATAAGCATGTAGATTTTTGAATGAGATCAGGGTATAATATGAATCGATATGTGGGGCTGATATAGCTTTCGACAATTGGACCTTATCATGACATTCTGCGAGCCGACGATACGCGTAACGTATGTTTTTAGATGCAAAAAACTTTGCAAGCAAAGTTGCGGGCCTATTCCAGGTTCGTGCTTTCGCACCAGCTGTAGCGTAATTTTCTATAGCCATCTTGTCGCGCAGGCAACATAGCGTGGACGAGGTGTTATATTTATGTTGCTCGCTGTGATTCTGGAAGTAGCAGACTCATGGGACTTTTTCTACGTAACGTAGCTCGGTATTTTTGGCTTATTTTTAAGTCGAGTGGCGTTATAAATTAAATTGAAATAAGACTATGCTTGTAGACGAATATCATGATACCAGTTGGACCCGGGGGCAGTACCCGGCAGCTCCACCAGATAGATTAGATTAAAAGTCGGCCTTATCGCTGGTTTTATTTATGTTAAAGAGTAGAATTTATCTTTAGGATAGAAAAACAACCACCTGCGAGTAGTGGTTGTTTTCAAAAAAGTGGAGTTTTACAATTTCTTTTTATTTTTGGCCTCTGTATAACTTTTTTATTCAGAAGCTACCCCTATAATAAGCTATATAAATGCTTATGTCAACAATATTTTTGTAAAAAGTTGAGTAAAAAATACCACACATTTTATAATCTTCTTTCTAATTTTCGCAACTATTTTTTTCTAATGGCTTTTACTATGAAGTTATATGCCAGAGACTGGCGTTTGTTTGATAACTTTCTATGTCCTTTATGTGTACGACAAATTAAATTATCGCACATTTTCTAGGACTCTTTTATTGAAGTGTAAAAGGTGGCTTTGTGTACTATGAATAAACTTTATACTTTCGTTTTGTAATTTTTAATTAAAACTGTTGTATAGCATTTTTGATATATAAGATTTAATATGCATACTGATGCTTGGATGTTCTTGTAATAATATAAAAAATAATTTTGTTAAGTTTGCTATAGTGTGACAATAAAAGTGAACAGAGTTTTATAAAGCGGGGAATAGAGATTATTATTTTATTGCGGATTTGAGTGCTAGGTGTCAGTCTGATATTGACTGTACGAACCTATTTTGTGGCAATGTTTGGATGACAGGTAATCATAGGTTAGTCGTGCAATTGGGCGGTCGCTAAGTCAACGATATCCTCATTGAATGGTGCGTAATCTGTGCTAGATAATACTTAAAAATGACAAGATTGTTGTAAAATGCACACATGACCATAAAGCGATAGGAGAATAATTAACAGATGATAATTTTAACAACATTAAAAAATAGGTGAAAATTACAATATTTTTTGGTCGAGTAATGGTTGACATCTAAATAGGGCTATGCTAGTATAAGGTTAAGCTTTTAGAAAAATAAAAAAGCAAAAATACATTAACAATAAAATTTATATAAAGCTACATTTTGTGTATAAATTGACGGACAGTTGGCTGCATGATTTTTATAATGACGCAGCCAATGCTCCGCCTTGTAAAAGCGTTGAGCGCGCGGTTAGTACCGCATACATCCAGTTAATCCTCGTTAAAGAACTAGCGGTGAGAATCCTGGATGTATGCAGAGGAACACTGCAAGGATGCTCCTTAATTAAGGAGCGGTCAAATCGCCTCGAGCGGTAATGGGCAAGTAGCACCCGCGCCTAATAGTTATTTTTTATCGGCGGATGGTTTGTGTCTATATGCTATATTATTATCGCTCAGGCTTCTTGTGTATAGTATGATGTGAGTATGGGGATGAAGATAATTAGTTTTATAGCGTTGGTTGCATTGATTTTGACTGCGGTTATTTTGAATGCGACAAGCCCTAGTTCTGCTGGTCCGTTTGGGATTCTAGCGTTTTTCGTATGTTTGTATGTGCTATTTATCTGTCTGACTTATGTAGTATTTTTAACATCGGAGCGAATAGCTGCGAAATTTTTAAATTTCAAGAATAGTCGTAATGAATCTAAGTATAAGACGTATTATTACTCTACTGTAGTCTCTCTTGCTCCAGTTATTTATGTGGGTATGCAATCGATGGGAGATGTTGGGATTTTTGAGATATTATTACTTGGTGTGTTTGAGTTGCTGGCGTGTTTTTTTATACATAAAAGATACTAATCCCGTCCTGAATGTAGTCGTGTATTTTAAGTAGTTACGTGGTACAATATATTTATGAATCCCGAACTGCCACAAGTTAATAGGACCCCTGAGGTGCAGCCACAAAATATAGGTGGCGGTGAGTATAATGTAGAAAATACATCATTAAATCCTGAAGTCGGAAGAGAGTCTGAGCAGTCACTTGGTGCTAGGGTTGAACAATATAACAATATCCCTGTGGCTTTGCCTGTTGATAATACTACAACAGTTCCTTTATCTCAATCTCAAAACGACGATCAAAGTGCGAAGCAGTCAGGGGTAGTAGCTGATGATGATACTCCTCTGGTGGCAGCGGATGAAGACTTGATAGAAAGAGAATGGGTGGATAAAGTTAAAAAGATTATAGCTTTAACAAAAGATAATCCATATGAGAGGAATAGAGTTATTGCACAGCTGCAGGCTGATTATTTAAAAAAACGATATAATAAGACTTTAGGTCAAAATGACGACGGTAGTAAGTAGGGTTTTATATGGGTGCGGGTCCTTTGATAGTTAGTTTTATCGCGATTGTTATTATAGCCGCTGGTTCTGTGGTAGCTTTTGTGTTGTATCGTAACATGCTGAGGGAAGCCAAAAATTATGAACGAGGCTTGAAGATGGTGCCGTTGCTTATACATTTGCCTCCGACAAGTGAAGACGTCAATAGTTCAAATCGAGATGAGCGAGATTTAACTGAAGAGGTGCTGTCGCAAGCCCAGGTGATGTACAATATTATCTCAAGTACGGCAACTAAAGGGTTCAAAAGTAAAGTCTACGGCCAACGTCATATATCGTTTGAGATTGTTGCACATGGTGGGTTAGTTCATTATTATGCTGTTGTTCCGCTAGTGTTAGTTGATGTTATTCGTCAAGCTGTAGCGGCAGCATATCCTTCTGCTAGGCTAGAAGAGGTATCTGATACTAATATATTCAGCAAGGTTGGCAAGATGAGCGGAACCATCGGCGGCGAATTCACCTTGAAAAAGTCCTTTGTTTATCCAATATCGACTTATCAGGAGTCGAAAAGAGATGCTTCCAGGGCATTATTAAATGCTTTGTCTTCGGCATCTAAAGAAGATGGAATAGGTGTACAATTTTTACTACGTCCGGCGTATGACGGTTGGTCTAAGGCTTCAGAGTCTCATATTGACGGCATGAAGAAGAATAAGGGAAAGAAGAAGGGCTTTGGCGGTGTTGCTCCTATGGATATTATGGAGGCTCTGTGGAAACCGCCAGAGAATAATGAAAAAGACGGCGGCTCTAATTCTGAGGACAAGCAGCTAACGTCTTTAGAGCAGGCGGAAGTGGATGCTATCAGCGAAAAAGCTCGCTATCCTGCGTATGAAGTTTTAGTGCGTGTTGTAATTTCGTCAAACACTGCGGCGCGCTCTCAAGTGTTATTAAAAAATATAATAGCAGCCTTCTCGTTGTTTGACTCACCGCGCAATAATGGGTTTAAATTCTCTTTAACTAGGAATGTTGAGGAAATGACAACAGCATATATTATGAGGTTCTTCCCTCAGGAAACTCGTAGTAATATTCTCAACAGTGTAGAAATGGCAACGTTATTCCATTTGCCTGGAGCTAACGCGATCCCGACTTCACAAGTTAAGCGACAGATGTCCAAGCAGGTTGATGGACCAACGGACGTTTTGGATGAGGGTTTGCTGATTGGATATAACGAATTCCGAGGAGTCAAAAAACCTATTCGAATCGGAACAAAAGATCGTCGTCGTCATGTTTATATTATTGGTCAAACAGGCGTTGGTAAATCTGTCTTGCAGGAAAATATGGCTTATCAGGATATGATGGATGGTCGGGGATTTGCCTTTATTGATCCGCACGGTGATTTGGTTGAATCTTTATTAGGTAAGGTTCCAAAAGAACGCGTTGAGGATATTATCTACTTTAATCCTGCCGACATGACCAATCCAATTGGTCTGAATATGTTTGAGTTTGACACTCCAGACCAAAAAGACTTTTTGGTTCAAGAGGCGATTAATATGCTGTATGGTCTTTACGATCCAGGTCATACAGGAATTGTTGGTCCTCGCTTGGAGCATATTTTTAGGAACTGCGCCTTGCTGCTGATGTCGGATCCTGCTGGTGGAACGTTTATTGATGTGCCGAAGTGTCTTATTGACCCTGAATTTGTGAAAAGCAAGCTTAAGTATGTGAAAGATCAGCAAGTTATTGATTTCTGGACAAAGGAATTTCCTGCGTCACAGAGGTCAAATGAAGCAGGTGAGGTTATTTCATGGGTTGTATCAAAGTTTGGTCCATTTATTTCCAACGATGCAATGCGCAATATCATTGGTCAGACCAAATCTGGATTTAATTTGCGTGAAATTATGGATAATAATAAGATTTTGCTGGTTAACTTGTCGAAAGGTAAGATGGGTGAACTTAATTCGAAGCTTCTGGGTATTATTTTTGTGATGAAGTTCCAGGCAGCAGCGATGTCTCGAGCGGACATTTCAGAGGATCAGCGAGTTGATTTCTCATTGTATGTTGACGAGTTCCAGAACTTCGCTACTGATAGTTTTGAGTCTATTTTGTCTGAGGCTCGTAAGTATAAATTGAGCCTTATTATGGGTAACCAGTTTATGACGCAGTTAACAGATAAGATACGAGAAGCTATTATTGGTAACGTCGGTACGGTTATTTCTGGGCGTATCGGTGTGACTGACGCCGAATTGATGGTTAAGAAGTTTCAGCCGACTTTCGATGTCGACGACTTGGCTAAATTGCCAAACTTCCAATCTATAACCTCTGTGATGATTAATAATGTGCCGTCTGCACCGTTTAGTATGAATTGGATTCCTCCGATGGGGCAAGTTAATAATCAGCTGAGAGACGCGTTAGTAAGGCTATCTGCTGCTAAATACGGTAGACCGCGAGCTGTTGTTGAGAAGGAGATATTTGACAGGATTAGAGGTAGTGTGCAACCAAAGACGAGTCCTTCTCAATTAGCGTCTTCTGTTGGTCAAAAATCGTCGGGCGGTGGGTCATCGTTCTTGGATGAATGGCTAGCAAAGAGGCAACAACTAGGAGGAAAGCCCGCTTCTAACTCAACCGTAAGACCAGTAAATTCGCAAGCTCCCCAGGCTTCCTCACAAATACAGAATCCGCAAGGCCGCCCAGGGGTGGTTAATAATGCGCCTTCTAATATAAATAGCGTAAATACTACGGCTTCTAACCTTGGCAACAAACAACAAAGTCAACCTTCTGTGATAGATAGTGCTGTCGCTAATAAGCCAAATATGTCTATGACTACAGACAGCAATCCTGTTTCTTCTGTAAATGTAAAACCGAGCCAACCTGTGGTTAAGAATCGGCTCGATTTACGCAATGGTGATGATGACGATAGTGAAGTGATGATTAGCTTGAGATAAGATTCAACATCTATCTAGCTATTTTTCCTGTTGTTGATAAACCCTACTCGAGCGTATTCAATAACAGCGCCGATAGACCAGCCGGCAACAAACAGGATAATAGTTTCTGACCCTGATAATAGATATCCGTATCGTTTGGCGATAAAATACACAATGACAGAAGCTATTGCGCCTAAGGCGCCAGAAATGATTAAGTTAGGGCGGGCAACAGTATTGCCAATTGCGTCACTAGTCTTTTCGACGACTGGGTTGTGAATGACCTTACTGAAGGCTCTGGATGGAGCTGATAGTTGGTCTTGTACATTTTCCAAAGTCTTCTTATATGAAGCTTCAACATCTTTTTTTGTAAGAGGCTTATCTTCTTTTATCTCTTTAGATTCTTTTTGTTCTTGCCGCTTTTCTTGGCGGGCGGCAATTTCTATAGCCTCATGTTTAATGCTATTTTCATTTTCGGCATTTGATTTTTCTTTTTCAACCGCCTTTTCTAGAGACCTTTCGATTTCAGCAGCTTTTTTTTTGCTTAAATCTGCTAATTCTCTGGTGTCG
Organism: uncultured Candidatus Saccharibacteria bacterium; assembly: GCA_938042055.1. Classification (GTDB taxonomy): domain Bacteria; phylum Patescibacteriota; class Saccharimonadia; order Saccharimonadales; family Saccharimonadaceae; genus Nanosynbacter. Next base: position 7,759 of record CALIRX010000020.1, on the reverse strand, counting down.
ACAGCATTCTCTACGGTAGACTTTAATTTTTCACTCATTTTTCACCTCCTATAAAGTTCCTGCGGACATGTCTCGCCGAATGATTCTAACTTCTTTATTTAATTGACGTGATCTAGCGTAGAAGTATACGACCACGGCTGCAATAATTCCTGCGAACATCATATTCTCGCTGGCACCAGTTTTTGGCAGTTGTGAAGTGGTTTGTTCAATAACTTTCGGTGCAGGGCAGTCAATTTTTGTGCTGACAGTATTGCCAAATGTGTTATCAATCCTACAGTCATAAGACATTGGATTACTTTTACCGCTAGCCATCGCCGGGATGCTGTTCTTTATTTGGATGGTAAAGCTGCGCTTCTGGGTTTCTCCTGGCTTGATCTTGATAGGGTTCCATACTAGAACTTTTGCGTTGCCGCTGCCCGCGCTAGCACCTTTATCATCTGTCAATGTTCCGCCGCCAGCGTCGAATATGTCTGCATATTCCAATAGATCGCTGACTTGATCTTTGAATGTAAATTCTTCCTCTTTAAGACCTTTGTTTTTTACTGAAAGAGTGTAGGTAATTCGATCTCCAGATTTTGCAACCGTAGTTGTTGCGTCGGCGTTATTCTGGGTAAGATTAACTGCGGTTTTTGTCTGCACGAACGAGGCAGAGCATCGACTATCGTTAATCCATATAGTAGAGTCGCCTGGGCATGGTTGGCATTGAGGATCGTCCTTTAATAATTTAGGGTTTTGAGGACATCTTGCTGGCTCTGGTATAGTAAATGTCTTTACGCAGGCGTCTGAGGTCTTATCGCCTAATGAACTCTTTACCGTTAGAACAACTTTGTATGATCCCGGTGTTTTCTCTGTATAAGTTACGATTTTATCGTTGCTTTCTATAGTTTTAACTAGGGTGTTTTCTCGATAAATACTGTATACATATTTTTGAATTGTAGCACCGTTGGCTGCGCTGGCGTTAGCGGTAAATTGGTATGTATCGCCATTCTTCTTTATGTCTAAGGCGTTACACGTAGCTACTGGCTGTGGTGGAGTAGAGCAGTTTGGGTATGTGCCGACTTGCCCAGTTGGACATTGATGGCTCGGTGGTGCGATTTTAAGGATTAGGTTACCGCAGTTAAGCATGATTGCAAACCATCCGGTTCCAGCTGAATATCCAACGAATGCTCTATATGAGAAGCTGCCCCAGAGGTTGTGAGGTCGATAGTAGAAAGTGCGAGCACTGCCTTGTGATGTACGAACTACGTAAGATCCTTCACCTCTTGCTGCGCCAAAGTGAGGTGTAAGTCCCCATGAGTAGGTGCCCATATTGCTATTTAAGGTCTGAAGATTACCAGTTGCCGCTACCAAATCGGAGCGGCTAATACCAAGATGATCGTAGAGGTCGTGAATATTATTTGTGTTCGCGTCATAATGAGCCATTAGTTGTTGGCCGCTAGAAATTCCGCCGTAAATGAGGTCGCTGGAATCTGCTGCGTTGGCTGATTCTGGCGGTGAAAAAACAGTGAAAGATTGCACAATAAGCGCTAGGGCAGTTAAGATAAGCCCGATCTTTCGAGTAGCTTCTTCCTTACGTAAGCGTTTCGCACAAAAGCCCAAACTGTGGATCATTGAAGGGCTGTATGGTAGGCGCGAGATAATTTTTTTGAACATTTTGACCTCTTTTATTTTTGTTGTTATATAACTTTAATCTAACTTTAGCATAAGCATACTAAAAAAGTAAATAGTTTGAGAATATATCTATTTTGATGTATAATAAGGTTGTTGAAAAGAGCTGATAATTCAGATAATAGTGAGGGAGATATGGCTAAACAAACAAATGAACAATCTTATGATGGCTCACAAATCCAGGTCCTAGAGGGTCTTGAGCCGGTTCGTAAGCGTCCAGGAATGTACATCGGTAGTACGGGGTATGAGGGTGTACATCACTTGATTAAGGAGATTGCCGATAACTCAATTGACGAGGCAATCGCTGGTTATGCTACAAAGGTCGAAGTAACTTTGTTAAAGGATGGTGGTGTTCGAGTGTCTGATGACGGTCGTGGTATTCCTGTCGATAAGCATCCAAAGACGGGTAAGAGTACACTGGAGACGGTATTAACAATCTTGCACGCCGGTGGTAAGTTTGGTGGCGGCGGCTATAAAGTTTCATCTGGACTTCACGGTGTTGGTTCTAGTGTTGTGAATGCATTGTCTACGCGGATGATTGCTGAAGTTAGGAAGAATGGTAAAATCTATCGCCAAGAATACGCAACAGGCGTGCCTCAGACAGAATTAGAAGTAGTTGGAAAGTCTGATGATTCTGGAACGACAATTACATTTTATCCAGACCCAACCATCTTTAAGGAGACGGTTAATTTTGACTATAAATGGGTTGTTAATTATCTTCGTCATCAGGCGTACCTTACGAAAGGCATTCACACGTCGGTTATTGATGAGCGAACTGGCGAACGAAAAGCTTTCTACTTTGAGGGCGGTATTCAGAGCTATGTAAAAAACCTGAATATTGGCAAGGATGTTTTATCGGACGATATATTTTACGTCGAGAAGCAGGTTGAAGATTGTATGGTGGAGATTGCGGTTCAGTATAACGACACTTACGCTGAAGTGGTAAAGCCATTTGCCAATAACGTCTTAACTCCTGATGGTGGTACTCATTTGGTTGGTTTCCGAACAGCCCTCACGCGTGTAATTAATGATTATGCTCGTAAGAATAGCTTACTGAAAGAAAAAGAGGATAATCTAACTGGTGATGACATCCGTGAAGGTTTGACGGCGGTTATTTTGGTGAAGTTGCCAGATCCTCAGTTTGAAGGTCAGACTAAGAATAAACTTGGTAATCCAGAGATGCGCCGCTATGTCGACCAGGTGATGAGCGAATATTTTGCGTATTACTTGGAGGAAAATCCAGCTACGGCTAAGAAGGTTGTCGGCAAGGCTACGCTGGCGGCACGAGCTCGTAAGGCAGCAAGGGCTGCGCGCGACAACGTTATCCGTAAGGGAGCATTTGAAGGCTTAAACTTGCCGTCTAAATTGACGGATTGCTCATCTCGCAACCGAAAAGATTGTGAATTATTTATTGTCGAGGGTAATTCGGCTGCGGGTTCTGCTAAGGATGGCCGCGATTCGACTATTCAGGCCGTTCTTCCTCTTCGCGGTAAGGTGCTGAATACTGAGCGCGCAAGGTTTGACAAGATGTTTGCTAATGCTGAAATTGTTTCGTTGATTAAGGCTATGGGCGTTGGAATTGGCGACCAATTTGATATCAGTGGCATTCGTTACGACAAGATTATATTTATGACAGATGCCGATGTTGACGGTGCACATATCTCTACGCTTTTGATGACATTCTTCTTCCGATATATGTCTGAAGTGATTGAAGCGGGCCACGTGTATCTGGCGAAGCCGCCTCTGTTCGGGTTGAGTAGAGGAACTGGCAGTAATCGTAAGATAGATTACGTTTATGATGAAGTCGCCCTCGAGCAAAAATTGAACGAAAAGATCAATGAGCGCAAGGCTGCTGGTGTAAAGATTGATGAAAATGTTGAGAAATTTAAGCAGGCGGGCTACACGGCGCAGCAACGATTTAAGGGTCTTGGTGAGATGGATGCCGCTCAATTATGGGAGACGACTATGAATCCAGAAAATCGAACATTAGTGAAGGTTAATATTGAGGACGCAGAACGGGCAGACGCAATATTTACGAAGCTTATGGGTGATAGTGTAGAATTGAGGAAAAATTTTATTCAAACAAATGCCGCTAAGGTTAATGTGGAAGATTTGGACTTTTAAGGAGGAGATATGGCGGACAATGACAATAAAAATATAGTAGAACCGGAAATTCTGAACGAAGAGCCAGAAGTTCGCGGTATTGAAAAGTCTACAGTTGAGCGTGTTATGGAAGATTCCTTCCTTAAATACTCCATGTCGGTTATTATTGACCGTGCTTTGCCGGATGTTCGTGACGGGCTGAAGCCTGTTAATCGCCGTATTTTGTATGCGATGAATAAGAACGGTTGGCGCGCTCCTCACGCTACAGTGAAGTCGGCAAAGATCGTCGGTGAAGTGATGGGCAACTACCACCCGCACGGTGACTCATCAATTTATGATGCCATGGTGAACTTGGCCCAACCTTGGAAGATGCGTTATACGCTGGTTGAAGGTCAGGGTAACTTCGGTTCTATGGACGGTGATGAGCCAGCGGCTTCTCGTTATACCGAGGCGCGAATGGATAAAATTGGCGGCGAGTTGCTGTCTGACATCGACAAAGAAACTGTTGATTTTCGTGATAACTTCGACGGAACAGAGAAAGAGCCGGTGGTTTTGCCGTCGGCCGTTCCAAATATACTGTTGAATGGTCAGATGGGTATTGCTGTTGGTATGGCAACGAATATTCCGCCGCACAACCTTGGCGAGGTGGTTGACGCTACAGTTGCTCAAATAGATAATCCTGAAATTACACTGGACGAACTATTGACGCACATTAAGGGCCCTGATTTTCCGACGGGTGCGGAAGTTTATGGTGGCGCGCCAATGCGTCAAGCATATGAAACTGGGCGTGGCTCAGTTACGATTCGTGCGGTTGCGTCGATTGAAGAGCGTAAAAATGGCCGTTACAGTATTATAATTACCGAAGTTCCGTATGGTATGAGTAAAGAGGGCTTTGTTGATAAGGTTCGAGAACTTGTCCTTGCTAAAAAAATAACGCACATTGCCGATGCGCGAGATGAAAGTGCTCGCGGTAAGGTTCGAGTTGTCGTTGAATTGAAGAAAGATGCTTATCCAAAGAAGATTCTTAACCAATTGTATAAATTGACTGGATTACAAACATCATTCCATTATAATGTCCTGGCTTTGGTTAATGGTATTCAGCCTAAGGTTATGGGCTTAAAAGAGATTTTGGCGGAGTTTATTAAGCATCGTCAAGGCGTTATTCGACGCAGGACTGAGTTTGAACTTCGAAAGGCTAAAGAGCGGGCGCATATTTTGGAAGGATTGAAGATTGCGCTTGATCATATCGATGAGGTGATCAAGACAATTCGCGAAAGTTATGACGATGCCGACAAGCGTTTGATGGAGCGATTTGGTCTGTCGGAAATTCAAGCGGCCGCAATTTTGGCGATGCAACTACGACGATTACAGGGATTGGAGCGCGACAAGATTGAAGAAGAATTGAAGCAACTTCATGAACTGATTAAGAAGCTGGAGGCAATTCTGGCTGACGAGAACGAAATTTTGCGTGTCGTTAAGGAAGAGTTGCTTGCTATGAAAGAAAAGTATGGTGATGATAGGCGCAGTAAGATCATTAATCACGAACTAGGAAAATTCTCCGATGAAGAGCTAATTCCAGAGGAAGAGTCGGTAATTCTACTTACAAGCGAAAATTACATCAAGCGAACCTTAGTAAGTGATTATCGTAGGCAAAATCGTGGCGGTAAGGGCAAGCGTGGAATGACGACTAAGGAAGAAGATGTCATTGATCAAGTTGTCCAGGCGAGTTCGCATGATTATTTGCTATTCTTCACTAATATGGGTAGGATCTTCCGCTTGAAGGCTTACGAAGTGCCAGCTGCTAGCCTAAGCGCGAAAGGCGTTGCTGCGGTTAACTTATTGCAACTTCAGCCAGAAGAGAAGATAACGGCAATTATCAAGCACGAAAAGAACGCCAACGAAGACGGATATCTATTCATGGCGACAAAGAAGGGTACAGTTAAGAAAACTCCTGTGAAAGATTACGCCAATGTCCGTACGAATGGATTGATTGCTATTAAATTGGATGAGGGCGATGAGCTGCGCTGGATAAAGAGGACGACTGGCGAAAATGATGTGATTATATCTACATCTGCAGGACAAGCCATTCGCTTTAACGAGAAAGATACGCGCCCAATGGGTAGATCAGCTCGTGGTGTTCGTGGTGTAAGACTGCGTCCAAATGACTCTGTTGTTGGTATGGATATCGTTACGGGTGACGACCAAACCTTGCTGGTGGTTAGCGAAAAAGGCTTCGGTAAACGCACAAAGGTATCGAATTTCCCAAGTCATAAACGTGGCGGAGTTGGCATAAAAGCCGCAGTTGTAACTGCAAAAACTGGTCCGATTATCTCTGTGCAGACTATCGACCCAGAAATAACAGAGGCGTTATTGGTTTCTCAGAATGGTCAAACTATCCGCCTGGGCTTGAGTGATATTAAATTGCTCGGTAGGACGACCCAGGGTGTGACGATTATGCGTCTATCTGACGGCGACGCTGTTTCGTCAATCGGCTTGATGGCGGATCGCCCGCAGGATGAGGATAATTAATAGTGAAGGTCTTGATAGTTCCAGTAATCGCATGGGCGATATCCCAAGGGTTGAAGCAAGTGTTTCATCTCATGGGGCGTAATCGTCGAGTATTTAGCGGTGATACAAACCCGAAAATACTCCTATCCGGAGGTATGCCAAGCGCTCATAGTGCGATTGTTGTATCGTTGGCGGTATTTCTGGGGCTACAAGATGGCTGGGATAGTTCTGTATTTGGACTAGCTACTTGGCTGGCTATTATAGTAATGTATGATGCTATGATGGTTCGCTATTCGTCTGGAATGCAAGGTGAAACGCTTAATAAGTTAATTTCAGAGCAGGGTAGCAAGTTGAAAAAACTTCGCGTTGCTCATGGTCACACCCCTGTAGAAGTGGCGGCTGGGGCGACTATTGGTATGGTTGTAGCTGCCGTTGTATTTTTCGCAACAAAATAATTGTAAAAATCTATTGACCTAGGCAATTATATACTGTAAGATTAGTAACAAGTCTGGTTGCTGGAGTGCGAGTTAAGCAACGATTTACAATCTGTAAAGCGAGGTAAATCATACTTCAGTCTGACTTAAGATGAACTTTAACAATTTGATTGTGCAATATCATCGTCAGTTTATATTTTTGTAGAGCCTTAATACTTTGATACAAAGTAGATTTTAACGGAGAGTTTGATCCTGGCTCAGGATGAATGCTGGCGGCGTGCCTAACACATGCAAGTCGAGCGGCAGCGAGTTTTACACTGAATTCTGGAAGCTTCTGGGTAATATAGAAGATTTATTCAAGAATTTTGTGTAAAATGTCGGCGAGCGGCGGACGGCTGAGTAACGCGTAGGAATTTGCCCCAAAGTGAGGAATAACTGCCCGAAAGGGTAGCTAATGCCGCATATGGTCTTCGGATTAAAGCCTTCGGGCGCTTTGGGAGAAGCCTGCGTTGGATTAGGTAGTTGGTAGGGTAATGGCCTACCAAGCCGACGATCCATAGCTGGTCTGAGAGGATGATCAGCCAGACTGGAACTGAGACACGGTCCAGACTCCTACGGGAGGCAGCAGTGAGGAATCTTCCACAATGGGCGAAAGCCTGATGGAGCAACGCCGCGTGAAGGATGAAGGCCTTCGGGTTGTAAACTTCTTTTATGAGTGAAGAATATGACGGTAACTCATGAATAAGCACCGGCTAACTACGTGCCAGCAGCCGCGGTCATACGTAGGGTGCAAGCATTATCCGGAGTGACTGGGCGTAAAGAGTTGCGTAGGCGGTTTAATAAGTGAATAGTGAAACCTGGTGGCTCAACCATACAGACTATTATTCAAACTGTTAAACTCGAGAATGGTAGAGGTAACTGGAATTTCTAGTGTAGGAGTGAAATCCGTAGATATTAGAAGGAACACCGATGGCGTAGGCAGGTTACTGGGCCATTTCTGACGCTAAGGCACGAAAGCGTGGGGAGCGAACCGGATTAGATACCCG